>CAYGFI010000032.1:0-36211 GCA_964349045.1 uncultured Chitinophaga sp. | reverse complement strand
CTATTATTGTATTAATTAACCCTTTAATTTAAAAGCGTATGAAAAATTTATTTACTTTTTTACTGGTAACACTTATTTGTGTTCCTGGTATGTTTGCCCAGGATGAAGGCGATTCTGTTTTTGTAGCAGAATGGACAGCACCGGTTGCAACCTGGTGGCCGAAACCCGCTACAGAAGTTCCTGCCAGGGCTCAGGCAACCGCCATCGAAGTTGCATCATTTGATGCAGAAGGTTGTGACTTTGACGCAGAATGGGCCAAAATTCCCGGCAACGGCAATGCTATTGCCAGTCAGTTAGGTCTGAATGAATCTCATAAAGGTGCGGATGATTTTAAAGATGCCGCATTTAAGGTTTTTTGTGATGCCGGAGCCATTTATATCCTGATGCAATATACCGACGATGATGTCACCGGAAATGAATCGGTTGAGATTGCCTGGGCTCCTTACCTCAAAATCGATGCCCGTCGTGAAATTGCCGGTCTGGAAGGAGCATGGTATACCCGCTATGTCGAGTTTGGAGGTTATAAAGCAACTTTCAAATCAACAGGATTCGATGCAGCCATGATGGTAACAGGTGCTACTGGCGCTGTAAACTGGGGTGGCACAAATGATATCCTCACTGCAAATTTATTCATGGACGATCACACTGCTGTTGGTTCTTCAACTATTAAAAGAATTTACACAATAGGTTATCCCGCATTAACCGGTGAAGCAAGACCTGATTTTGATCTTGGTATCTGGAATACCCTTAATGACGGGAAAGGGATTTCATTAGACATGAAAGTAAATGATGTGGATGCTGACGATGCTTTAAATACTGATCCTACACCGGTTGCAAAACCTGCCGAATATTGGTGGAATACTACAACTAACGATTGCTGGGCGATTACTTATTTTGCAGGCTTTTTAGATGTAGAAAGAATTCCTGGAAGCGCTGATGCTGAATTTGTTGCAGGCTGGACAGTACCGGTAGCTACCTGGTGGCCAAAACCAACTACCGAAGAACCTGCAAGAAGCCAGGCAAGCACCATCCCGGTAACTTCTTTTGACCCTGTCGGTTGCGACTTTGATGCAGAATGGGCCAAAATTACTAACGAAAATGTTATTGACAACCAGTTAGGTCTCAATGCCTCACACAAAGGCGCAGATGACTTTAAAGATGCAGGGTTTAAGGTTTTTTGTGATGAAAGCGCCATGTACATTCTTCTTCGATACACTGATGATGATGTTACCGGAAACGAAACGGTAGAAATTGCATGGTCTCCCTATTTTAAAATCGAGGCCCCGGACCTTGCCGGTTTAGAAGGAGCATGGTATACCCGCTATGTCGAGTTTGGAGGATATAAAGCTACTTATAAATCAACCGGTTTCGATGCCGCTATGATGGTAACCGGAGCTACCGGAGCTGTTAACTGGGGTGGAACAAATGATATCCTGGCTACAAGCCTCTATATGGACGATCACACTGCTGTCGGATCATCAACCATCAAACAAATCTTTACCATAGGCTATCCTGCATTGACAGGTGAAGCAAGACCGGAATTCAATCAGACCATCTGGAATGGACTAAATGATGGGAAAGGTATTTCTTTAGATATGAAAGTCAATGATGTAGATGCAGACGACGCTTTGAATACCGATCCTACGCCGGTAGCAAAACCTGCCGAATATTGGTGGAATACTACAACCAATGATTGCTGGGCAATTACCTATTTTGCAGGATTCTTAAACATAGCCGATGTTACTGGTATTTCTCACGCTAAGACTGTTGAAAGTATCTTTAAGGTAGTTACTCCTGATCAGATTCATTTTAGTACAAATGCTAACGTGGCTATCTATAACATGTTAGGACAACAATTAATGTCTAAAAAGAATATCCGGCAAATTGACCTGACTGAATTATCAAATGGAATATATATTGTACGGGCCAATAATGAATCCAGGAAAATTATTCGTTAGTAGTTTTGTTAATAGTTAGTTCTTGGAAATCGGAAAAAGGGGTTGATTTTTGGTTAGCCCCTTTTTTTAGTTACTTTAAATCCTTTTGTTAAAAACTCCGACCATGAAAAAAAGTTATTTGTTTTGTCTGCTTATGGGTTTGTTTTGTAGTTGGCAAATATTTGCTCAACAGACAACTCTCGATGTAAATTTTGAAAATGGGCTCCCGGCATTTGTTGTGATTAATTCCGATGCAGGTCAACCATCCTATAATCTAAATGTTATCGATGGTACACTGAATATTATCACATCAAAACGTGCCCAGGACTGGTCGTTTTTAGGAATGTTTGGTCAGAACCTGAACATTAGCGCGTTACCAACAATTCAATTCAGCATCAAAGCTGAAACCAATGTTACTTTTGTGGTTCGCGTAAAATCTAAAATATTAAATGATCCGGCTAATATGGAAACCATTGAGAAATCTGTTACTCTTACCGGGGGAAGCGATTTTACCAGTTACTTTTTCGACCTGACCGATGCTATCGCCGCTCAGCCGAATTTTAATCCCCTTAAAATTGAAGAAATTCATATTGAATGTACGGCTGGATGGGAAAACCCATATTCCGGAACTATACAATTGGAATATCTGCAAATAGGATTTCCAAAACCCATTCCCTCCCAGGGAACCGGATTTACTGAGAACTTTGACGCAGCCGAAGTTCCTGACGGAGTAATCCAAAACGCAAAATATACTTTTTCTCTTAATTATGAGGCTCTTGTTGTAAATGTTAACAGGGATAATCGTTGGTTTGGTTTTAATTATGAGTTGAATGGCAGTTATGACATTTCGGCCAACCCAATCGTCAATCTGGCTATTAAATCCGAAACCGATATGGCGCTCCAGATCTTCCTCATTGATGCTGATGGTAATGGCTATCAGAGTAATTTAGTTGGAAGCCAGTATAAATATGATGAATTGGTTGCTAATAAAAACGAATACCGTTCGGCAAGAATATATAAGGGGAATAATTATAATCTTGTTTCATTTGATTTCTCTGCTGCAAACTCAACTATTGTAAACCTGAAAAAAATCGCAAAAATAAAGTTTGTAAGCAATGGAACAGCTATGACATTTAACGGGAATTATTCTATCGATAAAATTCAATTAGGTGACCATGCTTCAAAAATGGCATATGTTGGCCAGGTTCCGGGATATAATTATTTGAAAAATACTACCGGTACCCAGGAAATACTTATTCCTGAAATTAAAAACGCTGCACAGATAAGTGTCTCAGGAGCAGCTGCATTAATTACAAATCCATCCGTATCACCCATTACCTATTCGGAATCTATTGAAAACGGGATCAGTACTAAGTATGGCTTTGCGAAACTTTCATTCCAATTAACCTCTGAGGCTGTAGGATCAGATACCATAATCCTCAAAGCTGTTGGAAACACCGGATTCTCTGATAACACCATGAAATTCCCTATTAATATAAAAGCCAACAATCCGCCAACAGTTGATCCCCTGGAGGATGTTACAGCACAAAACAATTTGCTTAAAGAAATTAAACTTTCAGGAATTACAAGCGGTGACTCTGATGTTTCTCAAGCGCTTACTCTGACCGCGGTTAGTAATAACTCTTTAGTTATTGATAATGTTATTGTTAACTATTCTTCTCCCGGTCGTTATGGAAAGATCTCATTTACAACAAAATCGGCAGGATCAGCAGAAATAACCATAAAAGTTACAGACAGCGAAGAGGCATTTACTGAAACCTCATTTATAGTTACATCTTTCCCGTCAATCAATAAGCCACCGGTTGTTGATGGAGTATCGGGTATTAATGTAACCAATACCGCGGGCGAGAAAAGTATTGTTTTAACCGGTATCGGTGATGGCGATAATTCAAACCAGAATTTAACAATCCAGGCCGTAAGTTCTGCAACCGGGATCATTCCTGATCCAACCATAATTTATAATCAGGGTAACAATTCAGCAACAATGACATTCACTCCAACAGGGACACTCGGTTCGGCTAATCTTACCGTTTCAATAACCGATGATGGCGGTAATGCTGAAAACGATGGAAATAAAACCACCAGTCTGCAGATTCCTGTTGAGGTAATAGTTTTTAATCCCACCGGTCTGGAATTCGATCTGTCAGATCCGGATGCATTAAATTATTTTGCCCCTGAAAATCCAAATGTTGTATTCTTCCTGGCTATCGTTGATACTTTAGGAGGTAAGGCCCTGAGGGTAACCATGAAAGATAAGTGGACCTATGCCGGTATTTGGATGGATCTTCCGGTGGAACTTAATCTTATTGATGTTCCGGTTGTTTCATATGAAATTTTTTCAAAGGGTGCGACCACATGGCATTGGAATTATTTTTATGATGCTTCAATGATCAGAAATATTCAGAATTCAGTCGAACATCAATTCCAGGCTGCAGCAGACACCTGGACTACTCTTTCATTCGATTATCGTCAACCCGGGGATTTGAACAATGATGCCGGTGATCCTATTGATGTTTCCCGTGTAAGTGACCTTTTAATAAATATGCATGATATAAAACCTACCTGGCCCTTCACCAATGCTTCGGGGGTAATTTACATCCGGAACATTAAATTTGGTGACAAGGCTGTTTATACAGCGGAAGAGCTATATGCAACCATCAACCCGATAGGTAATCAAAGCGTCTATGAAAACGGGGGGAGCCAGACCATCCTGCTTTCCGGAATATCCAATGGGAATAAGGGAGTTGATAATATTACCATTACAGCAACAAGTTCTTCTAAAACAGTCGCAGACATTACTTCTGTTTCAGCAATTAATCCCGATGGAACCGCTACTATCACATACACAGCGCTTGCCATTGGCGCTACTGTTTTCAATATAAAAATTGAAGCTCCCGGCGCAGTTCCGGTAACGGTTTCCGGTATTGTTACTGTTATAAAGGATTACCCGGCTGATTATTCAAAAATCCTTGTAGATAAAACGACAAAATATCAGACCATGCGGGGATTTGGTACTTTCCTTCCCGATTCGCGATTTGGTGATTTATATACCGGGGAACTGGGTGCGTCAGTGACACGTTTGGGCATTATTGGTAACCAGTGGGAACCCATCAATGATAACGGGGATCCGAATGTGACCAACATGGAAGGATTTAATTACAATGCATTTGACTGGGATTATCTGCGAAAATTAAAGGCTAACGGTGTTGAAACTTTTATCATTACTTCCTGGAGCCCTCCTGCCTGGATGAAACGTAATCTTAGCCTCGATCATAAGGAACAGGCCATTGAATGGGAGAAAACAGATAATATCCTGGAACCATATTATTATGAAGAATTTGCTGAAAGCATGGCAGCCCTGGTTATAGCAATGAAACAGGAAGCAGGTATAGACATTTTAGCGATAGGTCTTCAAAATGAACCTTTCTTCAACGAGCCTTACCCTTCAGCAATTCTGGGCGGACTGCAGTTCGTTGAATTAATAAAGATAGTAGGAGCACGGTTCGAAAAAGAAGGATTAGACCAGGTAGGATTTTATATGCCCGAGCAGGTTTTTGGCATCGGTAGCGGTTTGTACAGCTGTGAAGGATACCTGAATGCATTACAAAATGATCCTGTTGCAAATGAATATTGTAAATACTTTGCCGTGCATGGGTACGATGCAACAGGCATAACTCCTGGTTTCCCTACTTACGATCGATGGGCCAACATGTCAAATCTCGCTAAACAAGGAACTCATCCAAAAGAAACCTGGATGACAGAAACCTATATCGGATATAGTAACTGGTCTTCAGCCCTGAATCTTGCCGGCGCTATTCATGGCTCTCTCCGGGCAGGAAAAATAAACCTCTGGACCAACTGGAGTTTCGATGGAACGCAGGTAACAAAGAATCTTCCTAATTCATCGTTCTACACCAGTAAAAATTATTATAAGTATATCCGACCGGGAGCGGTTCAGGTGGATGCGGTATCAGATAATTCGAACCTTCTGGTGACGGCATTTGAGAACCCCGACGGCAAATTTACATTGGTTGTTATTAATAAGGGAACGAGAGCAGTATCAGCCAGAATTTACGGAAACAATTTGCCTGAACAATATCATATTTACCGTACAACATTGTCAGAAAATTGTGTTGATGCGGGAATCTTAAATACTGCAGAAACCACCATGATTTTCCCTCAAAGCAGTGTAATAACCCTGGTAGCTGATGTCAATGTTGCATTAACAATAAACCAGGTTGCTGATTTAGAGGTTCATATGAATTCAGGTGAAACCACTATTCCGATTGAAGGTATTTCAAACGGCGCCGGCAGTATTGCTGATCTTACCCTTGCATTTGAAAACTCAAATCCCGGTCTGATAAGCAATATCAGTATTTCTGCTATCGGTGGTGATGGAAATGCAAGCCTGGGTTTTACTCCTGCAACAAACCAGGTTGGAACCGCGCAAATTAAACTTTCACTGACTGACAATAGCGGAAATAAACGTCTGGTTATTTTTTATATTTTCGTTATAGATGCAACCGGAATGAAAGAGTTGAACAAAGAACTCTTCAGAATCTACCCGAATCCGGTCAGTGAAATGCTGAATATTGAATTGGCGCCAAACCAGTTCAGAGAATTTACAATCACTGATATTACTGGAAGGCTGATTCTGAAGCAGGACGTAACATCTGATCATATCACCTTAAACATGAACAATTGGACTAAAGGAGTATACTTACTAAATATAACGGGTGATACAAATTCAAAAACAGGTCGTTTTATTGTCGAATAGCGTTATAAATAAATTTTAATAGCCGCGGCATCACGGCTATTTTCGTGATCCGTGGCTGTTTTATGTATTATTAATCATTTTATTCACGATACCGGGAATCAGTAAGATAAAGGCTCCCGTGAGTTCTCCGAAAAAATTCCGTTACCGGGAAAAAACCTGATAAATGGCTCATTGATGATTAGTATATTTGAAGTTTATTAATCTTTATTACGAAACTTTCTGAAACGCATTATACATAACGAATCACATATAATTTTTCATTGACTGCCTAAATAAGGGAATCCGTTTATGATCAGCAAAACGAAACTTCTGGCACTGTTAATCAGCTTTTTTCAACCTGGCAATGCTCAACAATACCAGATCAGTTTCGAGCAATTGAACCTTGCTGATGGCCTGTCACATAGTTTGATTTCCGGTTGTGCTGAAGACGAGACAGGTTTTATGTGGTTTTCTACGCAGGATGGCATAAACAGGTACGATGGATACGGGTTTAAAGTTTATCAGCCCGGGAGGGGACCCAGGTTTCCTTCTGCAACATGGGTAAACAATATTTATATGGACCGTGAAGCCCAGATGTGGATATTGTTCCAGGGACAAGGCATGAACCGGTTTGATACCAAAACAGAGATGTTTTATGGATATCAGCCAGATCCGGATAAACCCGGATCGATTTCAGGCATTCAGATTCAACCGCTTACCAGTAACATAAACAACGTTTTTTTTGAAGATCGATCCAATAATTTATGGATTGGTTCACAAACCGGATTAAATTTATATAACCGCTCTACTGATTCTTTCAGGAATTTTTATCATGATCCCAATGATTTAAACTCCCTTAGTGATAACAGGATTCTTTCTTTATCAGGCGATTCAAAAGGGAATATATGGGTGGGTACCAGAAATGGTCTGAACCTGTTGGATCCCAATACCGGGATCTGCCAGAGATTTGAAAATGGTAATCCAAGCAATACTCTTTCAGATTCCACGATCTCAACGATTTTTATTGAGAATGACAGTACCATCTGGATTGGAACCCCTATGGGAGGGCTTAACCTGATTCAATCCCCGGATCATCCTGACCGGTTAAAAATTACGCATTTATTAACACGATCTGTTATTAAAAATGAAGAAGCATCTATTAACTCAATATATAAAACCCGCTCAGGTAAAATACTTGTCGGAATGATTGGCGGGCTTTATGAAATTATACAATCAAAGAGCGGATGGAATGCAATTCCATTTATAAAAACACTTTTCTACTCAATCGAGGGAATTATTGAGGATCCCTCAGGAAATATCTGGGTTTCTGCTGCTATGTCGAAGAATTTATTCCGGTTTAATCCTGAAATGACACTTTGCGATGAAATTCCACTTATGACCAATTCTATTGGTGAAAGAAAAAACATCAAAACCCAGTTCCTTTATATCAGCCGTTCAGGAATATTGTGGGTAGGAACTGAAAAAGATGGAATTTTAAAAGCAGATTTAAATTCAAAGGACTTTCATCTTATAAGTACCCGCAGCTTTGAAGGTCCTCAAATATCTAATAATGAGATTTATTCAATATTTGAAAACAGGTTTGCTGACCTTTATGTGGGAACCAAAGAAGGACTAAATATTATACCTCACAATACCAAAAAAAATAAAGTTTACAGGCAGCAATCTGAAAATCCTAAAAACATAACCTATACTTTTTCAAACGAGATTGCCGGCGATATTATTGGCGTAATTAAACCGCAAAAAGACGGAAAAATCTGGCTGGGGTATTTCGATTACAAAATCAGTTTGTTCGATCCCGGAACCGGAAAATTCATGAGTTTTCATCATAATCCTTCCGATCCTGATGCATTTAAAATCTGGTCTCTGCGAACCATATGTGTTACACGAAGCAATGATGTGTACTTCGGAGGCACCGGCGAAGGGCTTGCTCATTACAATCAAAGTAAACAAAATTTTAATTTTTACCCGGTAACTGAAGCAAACGAAGGAGGCACCAGCGACCATTGGATTAATATTATATATGAAGACACTGAAGGAATTCTTTGGATCGGGACAACACTTGGTGGTTTAAACCGCTTTGATCCAAAAAACGGGGCATTTAAGCATTATAAGCATGATCCGGCTGATACCAACTCCATAGGGAATAATCTGGTAAAATCAATTCTTGAACCCAAATTACCGGGCGGAGATATTTTATGGATCGGAACCAATGGCGGTTTGCAAAAATTCGATAAAAAAACGGAAATATTCGAAACAATTGATAAAAGTAACGGACTGCCAAGCAATAGCATCCATGGTGTGCTTGAAGACCAGAATGGAAACCTGTGGATCAGCAGTAATAAGGGTTTGACCTGTTTCGACCCGGTTACACATTTAATACGAAATTATACTGTTGAAGACGGACTTCAAAGTGATGAGTTTAATGAAGGAGCTTATTTTAAAAATGATAAGGGTATCATGTATTTCGGAGGAATTAATGGGATAACATGGTTTGATCCGTCTAAACTGAAAGAAAATCCTTATGATGCAAAACCGGTAATAACCAATTTTAGTTTGTTTAATACTCCGGTACTCCCACTTGATACCATTGAGAAAAGGGTAATCCTTGAAAGGAATATTGCTTACCAGGATCAGATTGTACTCACACATAGAGATCAGATTTTCTCATTCGAATTTTCTTCACTCCATTATGCCTCTCCCCGGAAAACACAATTCAAATATATTCTCGAAGGATTCGAAACCTCTGCAAATATAGTAGATGCTACCAAACGTTTTGCATCTTATACAAACATTCCGACAGGAGAGTACGAATTTAAAGTCTGGGCTACTAATAACGACGGGAAATGGTCATCAACTCCCGCTTCGATGGAAATTGTTGTATTACCGCCGTATTGGGAGCAGCTTTGGTTTAAAGCCATCCTGGTTCTTACGATACTTGTTTTATTTATCACTATCCTTCGTATCCGCATCCGGGTGCTTAAAAGACAGAGAAAATATCTGAAGGAACAGGTTGAAGAAAGAACAAAGGATTTAAAGAAAGTGAATGAGGAACTTGAAATACACCAGACAGAAATCATCAAACAAAATGAAAAAATAGCTTCCCAACGGGATAATCTGAAGGATCAAAACGATGAACTTGAAAAACAAAAAGAGGAAATTCAGGCAATGGCTAAGAAACTCCATGAAGCGGATGAGCTAAAATTGAGATTTTTCACCAATATTTCGCATGAATTCCGTACTCCCCTCACTCTAATCCTGGGGCCAACAGAAACCCTTCTCGGGAAAGACACATATTCAGATACTCTTAAAGTTAAAGAAGCGCTTACTCTTATTTATAAAAATGAAAAGCGACTATTCCGGCTGATTAATCAATTGCTTGAAATCAGAAGAATTGAAACCGGTGCACTTAAATTAAAAGTGAGGGAAGATGATATTGTCCCTTTCCTGCTGAGTATAACTGAACTATTTGGTGGTCTTGCAAAAAAGAATAATATCAACTTTAGTTTCATTTCTGAAGCAAGTTCAGTGAAATTCTTTTTTGATGCCGATAAAATCGAAAAAATTGTATTCAACCTCTTGTCCAATGCATTTAACTCTACACCAAACGGTGGAGCTATCATACTCTTCCTTGAACATACCGAAATTGAAAAACAAACCTGGATAAAAATCAGTGTAACAGATACAGGAAAAGGTATTTCAGAGAAACATCTTCCTTTTATTTTCGACCGGTTCTATCAATTATCCACAAAAAGTGAAACAGGTCAGATCAGTTCCGGTATTGGTCTGTCACTTTGTAAAGATATGATTGAGAAGCACAAAGGAAAAATTACCGCTAGTTCTTATCCCGGAAAAGGATCTACATTCGAGGTATTATTACCAATTTGCACCGATTGTTACGAGAAAGAAGAATTTGCGGAAGAAACTGATGGGGCATCTCTTTTAAATTATTCCCGTTCAATGCTCGATATCGATATACCGGAGATTAATAATCAGGTTTCCGTTTCAAAGACAGCAACAATAGATTCTTTCAGGGCTCTGATCATTGAGGATGATCCCGATATGCAGAAATATCTCGCTGATGAATTAGCGGTGGAATATCATGTCAATATTGCATCCAATGGTATGGAAGGCTTAAACATGGTTCATATGCAAATGCCGGATCTGATCATTTCAGATATCATGATGCCGGTAATGGATGGATATGAATTATGTAAAAATTTAAAAACTAACGAATTAACCAGTCATATACCGATAATCCTTCTTACTGCCAAAAGTTCTGAAGAGCACCAGATTCAAGGACTTGAATATGGCGCTGATGATTATATCACCAAGCCCTTTAATCCAAATATCCTGAAATTGCGCATCCGGAATATTCTCGAAAACAGGGCGCAACTGGCAAAAAAATTCGCCAGTGAGCTTGATGTTATTCCATCGAATATAAAAATCAGCGAAATTGATCATGGATTTCTTGAAAAAATGGTTAAAATCATTGAAAATAAAATCGATGATCCGGATCTGAACGGTGACCTCCTCGCATCTGAACTTGGGGTTAGCAAAGGGAACCTCTATAAAAAGCTAAAAGCTCTCTCGGGTTTAACCGTCAACATATTTATCAGGAACATCAGGTTAAAAATTGCAGCAAAACTGCTAAAGAAGGGCCATTACAATATCAGCGAAGTTGCCTATTCCGTGGGGTTTAACAATCCCAAATATTTTTCTACATGCTTCAGCGATTTGTTTCAGATGTCGCCTAAAGAATATATGCAGAATTAAAATCCTGAAACAATTAATGAAATTAACAAACCTATAAATAAGCTCAGGACATTATTTTTGCTTAAAAGAGGTTCATGAAATTTTTAAAGCTTTCAAATAATCGTCCTTCTAAAATTATTATACTGGAAGTTACACTTTCAGCTGTTCTAGTCATTTTACTTTTTCTGCTCACTTTTTTAATTATTTAGCATGATTAAAAAACTGCTAAGCCTGTGGATTCTTGCATTTATATTTATTTCAGGATTACATAGTCAACTCTCCACAGGAGTAACAGAAACATATACCCGAAACTTTAGCAACCGAAGTGGTATCGCATTAGGAGGGATCGGAGCCGGATCAGTTGAGCTTCGTAAAAATGGCCAGTTTTACAACTGGAGCATAATGAATAACTGGCCGGTTTTCACTGGAGAGCCCCTGGTTGTAAGATCTTTCCCCGGCAATTCCGACAATGATTCCTATCTCTTTTTCCTTGTCCGTTACCAGGTGGAAGGGGAAGGTCCAAAATTGAAACTTCTGCAGATTAATGATGGTCTCTCAGAAGCGGCTCTCGAAAGTATCACCTACTATTATCCATGGCTTTCCTCGATAGAAAATATTAAGTATAATGGCGCCTTCCCATTCGTAACTATGCACTATACCGATAGTGAGATGCCTTTCAATATTAAAATGCAATCCTACTCTCCTTTTATTCCTCATGATGTTAAAAATTCATCACTTCCGGGAATTTTTTTTGATTTTACCATAATTTCACATTCCCCAAAACCTGTAAAAATATTTCTCGTTGGAACCCTTAGAAACCTTACAGGGTATGATCAGACAGATAAATATTTTCAATCTGCTTTAATTGACGATCCGGGCTTTCACGGGTTTTCAATGAGTTGTGGAGGTATAGACTCAACTTCGGGTTCATGGGGCGAAATGGGATTATTTTCCTCTTCACCTAACTGTACTTTTTATCTGGGATGGGAGCATAAACATCCTTATTATGAGAAATTACTGGTGAATGATAAATATGAGAATATCGATGATACCGAAAACAGGAACATCATTGAAAACGGAAAAAAAGTAGCTAATAATTCCGGTAATAAGGATCAGAGATGCTTCAGTTCACTGGGATTTAATGCAGAACTAAGTCATGGAGATTCCTTGAATGTGGAAATGATCATGGCCTGGAATTTCCCTAATCTTTATGGAGCATCAAACGAAAATATTTCCCATGAATTAAAAGATTATTCTACCCGTTACCAGTTATCCAAAATTCAGGGACATTTCTACAACCGGTTCTTTAAATCAGACCTGGAAGTTGCCCGTTATTTGTCGGACAATAAAACAAGTCTTTTCAAAGACACTAAATTCTTCCTTGATAATTTCTATAATTCCGATCTTGATCCGGTGGCTCTTAACCAGATTAACTCTCAATTGAATACATTGATTACCAGTTCAACCCTTACAAAAAACGGAAAATTTGCCATCAGGGAAGGTCTTACCCCGGCACAACCCTGGGGGCCTAATGGGACTATCGATGTTTCCCTTTATGGCTCAGCCACAACGATTGCTCTTTTTCCGGAATTACAGAAAAGCCTTATGCGAATTCATAAAAGCCTTCAGACCGTAAAGGGGGAGATCAATCATGGCCTTGGTTCCGATCTCGAACAATCACTCAATAGCGCCTCAGGCGTTTACCACCGTATCGATCTGGTTCCAAATTATATTCAGTTGGTTCTGCGTGATTTCTTCTGGACAGGAGATCAGGAATACCTGGAAGAAATGTGGCCTTCAATTGGTAAAGGAATTGATTATATCCTGACCGCACGGGACAAAGATCATGACCTCATGCCGGATAT
Source organism: uncultured Chitinophaga sp. (assembly GCA_964349045.1). Lineage (GTDB taxonomy): Bacteria > Bacteroidota > Bacteroidia > Bacteroidales > JACJXF01. The sequence continues at coordinate 22,859 of CAYGFI010000032.1, read as the reverse complement.
GGATGGGATAATGTGCAGCTATGACAATTTCCCCATGTATGGTCTTGCACCCTATATTCAATCGCAATGGATGGCTGCTATGGTAATGACAAGAGAGGCTGCCGAAATCATGAAGGATCAGAAAACATTTGAACTGGCAGGCAGAATTATTGAAAAAGGTTCTGCCCTTATGGAACAAAAACTCTGGAATGGAAACTATTATAACCTTTCCAACGATTATAACGGGAGTAAAGGTATCGATAACGGAATACTTACCGACCAGCTTATCGGGCAATGGGTGGCTCATCAGATAGGAATGGGGTATCTGTTTCCAAAAGATAATGTTTCCAAAAGCCTGGAAACTATTATGAAACATTCCTTTATAGAAAATTTCGGATTAAGAAACTGTTCCTGGCCCCAATTCCCGGAATTGTATCCCATTCATGAATCCGACCTTTGGGTTGATCAGGCCAATACCTGCTGGTCGGGGGTGGAACTCGGTTTTGCCGGACTCCTGCTCTATGAAGGCAAAACCAATGAAGCCCTGAAAATTATTAAAACGGTTGATGAACGCTACAGAAAAGCAGGTTTATATTGGGATCACCAGGAATTCGGCGGACATTATTACAGGCCTTTATCTGCCTGGTCCATCATTAATGGCTACCTGGGACTGGGGATCAAAAATGGGATTTATACCTTTAATCCAAAAATTGAAAAAGAAAATTTTAGAATATTTTTCTCTTTTGGGGAGGGTACCGCCAGGTACCGGAAACAAAACGGAGAAATAAGTATAGAAGTTTTATCCGGGACTCTGAAAATTAAATCCCTTTCTTTACCTTTAAATCAAATATCCGGTAAAGCGCCTGAGTTATATATCAATAATAAGAAAGTTAAAACCAGCAGAAGCCTTCAGGATGAGAAATGGGTGTTTGACTTAGGTTCTTTAACCTGTCTGGATGATTACAGTAGCCTGTTGATTAAATAACCCGGGTTGCGGATAATTTTTTTATTTATACTAACAAACTATAATTTCCAGGTTTTTCTATTATTGAATTCACGTCGCTTAAGAATAACCTTTTACCTAAAAAAGATCTATGAAATTCGGTTACTTCGATGATCCCAATAAGGAATATGTCATCACCCGTCCTGATACTCCCAAATCGTGGAGTAACTACCTCGGCGATACACAGTACGGTGCATTAATCACTAATAATGCCGGTGGGTATTCATTTTATAAATCAGGCGGAATGGGCCGTTTTATGCGTATGCGGTTCAACTCGGTTCCGATGGATCAGCCTGGCCGGTATTTATATTTTTATGATAAATCTACCGGGGATTTCTGGTCGGGATCATGGCAACCGGTGGGTAAACCTCTTGATCAGTACAAATCGGTTTGCCGCCACGGATTGGGATATACCGTTATTAATTCCATTTACAATAATATTGAAACGGAAACCACATATTTTGTCCCCCTGGGAAGAGCGCTGGAATTATGGAACGTGAAAGTTACCAACAGGGGAAACACACCGCGCTCATTAAAAGCATACACCTATGTTGAATATGCTTCAAGCTGGAATGCCATCGATGACTTGCTGAATATCCAGTATGTGCAATACATTACTACCATGAAAGTGATTGACGGCATAATTGACCATGGAACGAATATTCATATTCCCCCCATGCCCCATAATTTTAAAGAAAAAGACCAGGGTCGTCATACCTTTCAGGCAATTTCCGGACTTCATGTTACCGGTTACGATACCGACAGGGAGTCATTTATTGGCCCTTACTGTACGTATGCCGATCCCATCACGGTATCAGGGGGGAAACCAGGCCAGTCACTTGGTTACGGAGATAATCCTTGCGGATCACTTTCCGGAGACCTGGAATTACAGGCAGGTGAAACAAAAGAATTTACCGTTATTCTTGGAATAGGAGAAGCCGGGGCTGAAGGAATTGCAGCCAGGGAGGAATTTTCAGGCTCTGATAAAATCAGCAGTGAACTGAATAAAGTCAGATCATTCTGGCACAATAAAACTGGTGGTATAATAGCTCAAACACCCGATAAGGAGCTTAACTCAACCATTAATGTATGGGGAGTTTACAATGCGTTGGTAACTTTTAACTGGTCGCGTGCAGCCAGTCTTATTTATTCAGGTATCGACCGCGATGGACTTGGATATCGTGATTCTGTCCAGGATCTATTAGGTGTGGTTCATGCCATTCCGGCAGAAGTAAAACAACGACTCGAACTAATGATAACGGGACAAACCTCTGAAGGAGGCGCCATGCCTGTAATACTTCCATTATCACATAAACCGGGAAATGAACCCTTACCCGATAAATCCGAATACCGGTCAGACGATTGTTTATGGCTTTTTAATGCAATTCCTGCCTATATCAAAGAAACAGGGGATATACAATTTCTGAACAAAAATCTGCCCTATTCCGATAAAGGAGAAGATTCGGTGCTGGGTCATTTGCGCAGAGCTATTGAATTTAGCCTGCGTTTGTCAGGGAAACATGGATTTCCCTGTGGTTTGAAAGCCGACTGGAACGATTGCCTGAGATTCGGTTATGATGGTGAGAGTATTTTTGTCACCATGCAATTGCGCCTGGCGCTGAAAGAATACATTGACGCGGCTAAACATGTAAATATTACAACCGAAGCATCCTGGGCACAATTTGAACTGGATAAATTAGATCAGAGGATTGAGCAGGACGCATGGGATGGTGAATGGTATTTGAGGGGATTCAGAGCCGATGGATTAAAATTTGGATCCAAAGAGTCCGGGGAGGGACAGATTTATCTTAATCCACAGGTTTGGGCGGTTATCAGTGGTCTGGCATCCGGTGAACATGCCCGGAATATTCTCAATAAAGTGAATGAACGGCTTGCAACACCCTATGGTCTGATGCTCTGCGATCCTCCCTATACAAATTCCGATTACAACATAGTCAGAGCCCAGTTATTTAATCCCGGTTTAAAAGAAAACGGGGGAATATTTGTTCATACCCAGGGATGGGGTGTTATGGCCGAAGCCATTTCAGGTAATGGATCAAGAGCATATCAATATCTCAGAGCCTGTTTACCGGCTGCATATAACGAGAAAGCAGAATTAAGGGAAATTGAACCCTACGTGCTCTGCCAGTCTACTCATACAAAATACAGCCCTAAATTTGGCGCATCGAGGATCCCTTGGCTAAGCGGGTCTGCCACCTGGACATACTATGCAATTACACGATATATCCTGGGCTTTCAACCGGGATATGAAGAATTGACTTTAGATCCCTGTGTACCAAAAGAATGGAAACACTTTTCATTTACAAGAAAATTCAGAGGTCTTGACCTCCAGGTAACCGTAATAAATGAAAAAAGTGTTGAAAAAGGTGTAAAATATTTGAAGTTAAATGATGAAATCATGCAGGGAAATCAAATCCCATACAACAAAATTCATAAATCAATGAAAATTGAAGTTGTAATGGGATAATTTTTATCCGCCGATTTACTAATCAAATCGATCCCTCCGTATCAATCATGAACTACCCCGGCAAAACCCCCATAAGGCATCAGATTTATTTCATAAATCCCATCTTTAACAGTTAATTCCTTTTCAACAAGAGTGCGGTCATCATTTCCATCAGTAATAATTTTCAGAGTTCCATTTTTGATTTTTTGGGAAAAATCAATTCTCACCAATTGATTGTGATTCTGCCCATTGATCCCGGCCAGAAACCATTTATCTCCGCTTCTTCTTGCCAGAACTACATATTTACCGGGGTAACCATCCAAAAATATCATTTCATCCCATAAAACAGGTACATCCTTCAGGAACCCGATCACAAATTCCGGCATTTTAGAATAGACAGAGGGAGCATCCACATAATGGGTGATTCCACTTTCAAGAATTACCGGTAGGGCTATTTCAAATCCAAATGAGGTGATATGTGGATATTTACGATCTGAAAAACCTCCCGGGGTATAGTCTGTGGGACCAACAACTCCTCTTGTAAAGGGAACGATGGCCAGATGAGCCGGCGCTTTATCAGGAAAGGAGGAATCAAATAAATAACTTTCAGCCCCTCTGATTGCCTCAGTAGAAACCAGGTTAGGATAGGTGCGTCTCCATCCCCTGGGAAGGGTACAACCATGAAAATTTACCAGGATCTGAGATTCAGCAGCATCTTCAAGAATTTCAATATATTGCCTGATGATTTCTGCTTTGTCGCTTTGAAAGAAATCAACCTTAACGCCCTTAATGCCCATTTCATGGATTCTTTGAAACTCTTTGCGCCGCACATCCCGGTTATCCATCAGGTCGCGTGGCTGTTCAGTTACAACATTGTGTTTACCTCCTGAATTATACCAGAGTAACAATCCAACACCTTTTTTGGATGCATAGGCTGCCAGTTGTTCCATTGTACCGTTTTTCATGATGTTCCAGTTGGCATCAACCAGGAAATACTCCCATCCCATTTCAGCGGTAAAATCAATGAAGGGCAACATACGTTTATAATCCTGCGGAGAATTATTGTCATACCACCAGCTCCAGCCGGCGCGACCGGGCTTGATCCAGCTAATATCTTCCAGTTTACATTCCTGAGCCAGGTCGGTTATAAGATTGGATTCCATTATAACAGATAGCTCATTTCCCGCGATGATAACCCTCCAGGGTGTTCTGAGAGGTAATTTTGCAAATGAGGTGGCTTCATAAAATCCCAAGGCCTCCGTTTTCTCAGGAAACTTCAGATTATAGAGCCCTTGATTTACTGACACATCCATGTGCGATGCCATATAAGAACCATCGAATCCTGATTCGGAAATCAACAGCCACTGATGTTCTGAAGTTTCAAAAAGTGCAGGGAAAGCCCATCCGTTTTTACCCGGGGGAGCCGAAGTACCTGAGGTCATCGGACCTTCATAATAAGTCTCATAGGCCGGGGTATACATGGTTACTGTATCATATGCATGCATCCATGCGGTTGCCCCGGGCAAATTGAAACCTGAATTTTCTCTGATAATCCTGACATTTTTATCCTGATCACCGGGAAATTCATAACAAAATGCAATCCCATCATTAAATGCCCTGAAAATTATATTTACAGTTTGCAGATTTGAATTTTGAAATTCAAGTACCAGCTCATTATAAACATTCAGGCACTGACGTTGCTTACCCGATATCAACTGATATTCGACTTTTACGTTTTCCTGAACGCTGCTTTTCAGAAATGTAAGATTATTAGTGAAATTCTCATCTTCTCTCACAATTCCAAGAGGAGATGTGTCGAGGGTTTTATATTTGACCTCGTTTTTAAGCATCGTTATCTGATAACTTAGCTGATTCTGATTTTTTATTTCGCGTGATTTGGAATTTATAGTTACCGAAATTACGCCATCAGGGGATTTTAACTCCCAGTTTTTCTTGCCTGTATCACAAGCGGATAAGCTGAAAAAAAGTAAAAACATAACTGTTAACAATCGGGTTGAATTTTTCATTATAGTAAAATTTATTTTAACGGAATGATAGCCTGTCCCGCTCCGGCGGGAGAACCCACATGAATCTGATTTTATTGTAATTATGTTTCCCGGTAATACTGGACAAGTTGTATATGGAATTCATATGGGTTTCTTAAGTTTAATTTTGAGTGAAGGATTCAATTTACTGTATAAATTCTGAATCTTTTGGTTTAACAAAGATATTAATTTGAGAATATGGAATTGTAATGTAATTCACTGAATTTTTTTTTATGAGTTTCGGGAATCCTTTTTATAAATCAGCTTACCGGACTTATAAAATTGATAATCAATATAATTCTTTTCTCTTAAATTGCATTTTTACCCCTTTTCCCGTTTCCCCCAATGGGGGAAATGCTTTCAGGTGACTCCTTCACCCATCGGGGGAAGGACAGGATGGGGGTTTAATAACCTGGCACATGATTCTTAATTGTTTATGAAAACCGATAGGCATTAACTTTTATATAACATGAAAATTAAATCCAGTTACAAAATGTGAAAATTTTACTTTAGCTCAAGGAATTTTAAATATTTCGATGTTCTTCTTGAAACCCGGTAAAAAACGCCCTGGCATTGGACCCAAGAGATTGGTTTTTGTATCCGCCTTCCTGAATAATAAGAGTTGGAAGGTGAAGCTTCCCGATGGATTTCCCTGTTGTATGAAAATTTTCGAATGAAAATAGCCAGGTTCCGGTTGGGTCTCCTTTGGCAGTATCGAGTCCAAGTGCGATAATCAGGTATGCAGGCTTGTAATCAGTAACCAGTTTTAAAGCTTTATTCAGGATTTTGGAGTATTGTTCATAAATGAGTTTTTCAGATAAGGGGAAATTGATATTAAACCCATAGCCGGGTCCTTCGCCCCTTTCTTCAGAGAATCCCGAAAAATATGGGTATGCAAAAGATGGATGACCGTGAATTGAAATGGTTAAAACATCATTTCTCTGATAAAATATTTGTTGTTGCCCGTTTCCATGATGGTAATCAATATCTAAGATGGTAACTTTTCCCTGTCTGCTTAAATAATTAGCTGCAATTGCACAATTGTTAAAGTAACAAAAACCCCCGAATACCGATCTTTCGGCATGATGCCCGGGAGGGCGTGTCAGGACATATGCAGCCCGGCTTCCTTCAATGATTTTATCTGTCGCAGTAAGTGTGCAATTTACACCCCACCTGGCAGCCAGATAAGCGTTTGTATTGAGCGGAGTAAAAGTATCAAAGCAATAATAACCTGCCCCAACGGATAAATCTTTTGGCGCTCTTGCCGCATTTCTTACCGGAAAAACGTAAGGGTAAACAGATTTTCCTTTTGGAAGGTTTTTACATACTTTTTTGAAATAACTCACATAATTCTTATCATGTATATCTGTAATAAATTTTTCAGGATAAATTTCCGCTTTACCATATGCGAATATCCCGGTTTTGTCTAATTCCCTTTTAATATTTTCAATTCTTACAGGGGATTCGACATATCCGCGATCTTTTACATGATGTATATTATGCCTGTCGTTAATAATAAGAAATATATTGTTTTTCTCATCCAAATGGGGTTTAAAAAAACTTAAATCCTTGTTTTTTTTATATTTGGGAGAGCGTATCACAACCGGATCATCCTGAATGCTTTTAACTACCTTTTCGATATAGTGTACCGGGCAGTAATCACCATATTTACGTTCCAGGATAGCTTGAATAATTTCACGGGCCTTGGATGCAGGTATGGAATCTCTTTTTCCAAGGCCGTCGAATAAGAGGTACGGAGGACAATCGTCTTCAGGAACAACAGTGGATTCATAAAGAGTATTTGCTATTGGACGTGCTCCAAATTGTTCATAAAATGCAAGCCTTTTCTGATTCTGCAGTAGTAATTTCGAATCACGGCAGAGTTTCGGGTCATCAGGAAGACATTCAAAGAAGAGCCCTAATGCATCCAGTGATTCTGCCTCCTCACGGATCCTTTCATACAGAGCGCTGCCAACACCTGAAGAGACTTTGTCAGGTGAAACGGCAATATAATCAAGGTAACAAAACTGAAGATCTGACATATATAAAAAAAGTGCAAATCCCCTTACCGCTTCATTTATATCAAGAGCAACAAACAGGATGGATTGATACTTGTATTTTACCGGATCCGTCATGTGATCGCCGATTTCATTTATCTTCTTCTCTGAAATATCGGGGAATTGCGATCTTATGATTTCATTTACTTTTTCAATCTGACGCAAATCGGTTTCCAGGTTAGGATTACTTATTTTTCGGATTCGGATCATGTTTCAAAATATAAATTGTAATACTCCTTATTATCCGGCTTAATGATCTTCCCAATAATTTTTCCGTAGGGTTCATTATAAACATTTATCTCCTGATCAGGAAAATTCAATCGCTCTGACTCATTTCTATTATTATTACTTATTATTCCTTGTCCCCAGATATCCTTATTATCCCAGCCATATTTATCTTTTAGTCCTTTAATATACTTATCCTCTGTAATATTCTCCGAAAACAGGCTATTATCAGATGTATCTGAAATACCTGAAGGTGAATTATTAGTCCTGTTTTTTGTTCCATTACAGGATAATGGAACTATGAATAAAGTGATAATAATTAGTTTAGCAATAAATTTCATTTTTCCTTCGGTTTAATTATCTGGTATTTGACATAATAATTTATATATGGCCTGACGCGAGTCGTGCAAGTTTCTTAGTAAACCACAATCCTCCTGTCATAAACTTTATCATCAATAGTAATCCTTAGGAGGTACAGTCCTTCAGGTTGGTTTATAAGAGATAATTCTATTAATTCAGAAGTATGATGTTGGGTCATGGATATCAGTCTGCCTGTACCGGAATAGATATTGATCTGCACGTGCATATTTCCTGTCCGGGCAGGATTATTGAATTTGACAAACAGACGTCCGTCTGTGGGAACGGGGTAAATACTGACGTCTTCTTCAGTCAATGGCTGAGTTTTGGAAGTTATACCAACCGGTTCCAAAAAGTTGGCAGCCAGGGGTGTGCTAAGAGGCATATACTCAAGGGTCGCTGAACCATCCGGATACCGTCCCCAGGAAACATTTTCATATTGCTGACCAAACTGCAGGTGATCTATCAAAACAAATTCTTCTCCCACAGCCTGGAGCAATGCAATCTCATCTCCATCTTTATCTAATTTGAAACCGGCATGCATCAACCCCTCTGATGTTTCATTGTCGGCAACAAAAACCAAATAACCACCTGGTAAAATGGTTGTTATTTCGGGATAACCTGAAGGAATCTGCCATGCCTTCAGGGCCGGTAATGTATCGGAGAGGTACAGACCGGCCAGATCAACCGGGGAACTTCCACCATTGTAGAGTTCAATCCAATCCTCAAAATCTCCATGCTCATCGGTATAACCTGAACTGTTTTTAGCCATCACTTCATTGATAAATATCATTTCAACTAAATTGGTATTTGGAACAAGATAAACAGTTAGTGAGGTATGATCGGTCAGATTGAGCCACAGTTTGTTTTCACTGGAAGTTTTAGAAGAACCGTCTTTTAAGTAGGTGGCGATAAGGTCCATATCAAAACTCAAATCGGAACTGGTGGCTGCTGACTGATGGATCTCCACGGCGATTATATTCTCTCCCCCGATGAAAAGCGCCGGGTTGATTTGATACGTATGAAAATAGGTTTCTTCTGAGTCACTGACATTCTCAAGGGCTATTGAAGAATTTCCCACCCACCACCTATCCAGATTATCCCTGATCACCTCTTTCCCGTTGAGGTACACACGGGCTGCATCATCCCTCAGAAGATGTAATGTGAACCTTGTGAAAACAGTTACGTTCTCAATAAAAAACTTCTTCCTGAACCAGGCCGTAATCATCTTGTTCTGGCTGTCGCCCCCATATCCTATAACTGTTGCCTCATCGCCATCCCCATACCCGAATTCCGCATTCCCTGTGTTCCAGAACTCATCATCGTAATTTAACGACATCCAGTTATATGCCGGGGTTTCCCACGATTCCAGATATCTCCAGGCATCTCCCCGTCCGATCAGGACGCTGTCATTCTCCTGCTTTAACCTCACCTCCCAGTGAGATAAAGCATACCCGGTTTCAGGTAAGCAACTTACTTCCAATGGTTCACCACGTAAAATATCAGTTGAAACTTCGGTACTGGTGATCACAGTATTTCCAACCACGATACTTCCCTGATTTGCAGGTTCCACGAATGCATTAAATCCGGTAAGTCCGGATATTCCAAAATAGTCCATGACATGTTTTTTTGCCATTTCATGACGGGTATCGGTAAAATCGCGCATTCGTTGTACGTTCTCTTCCCATTGTGCCACAGAGGAAAAAATCGGGGATACCCAGGTATTGTCGGGCAGATTTGTTTTTTGTCCACCCCAGCGTTCAATATGCCGGGGGATTTCAGGTGCAATTACTGCCTGCATTTCGTTGATGATACCGTGGATTCGTTCGCGTGAGAAATAACTTTCTGAGAAGAGGAAGAACCGTTGAATAAAAACATCCCTGAAGGATTTATTCTCCAGCATTCTCCTGAAGAGGTAAGTGGACCATGGTGGATTGGGCCAGGTACAACCACAATCCACCTCGGTTGCTTCATCCATTATGTCAGAAAAGTACTCCGTAAACGTATGGTCAAGGTCGTACAAAACCCAGCGCCACCGGTCATATGGTTTCTCTCTGCTCCTCCAGAACTTGATGTTATTTCCCGGCCAGTCCCTTCCCCCGAAAAAAATTTGCGTGATCTGGTAATTTATGTATTCATCGATATCCATCTGACTACTGATATAATCATAATGGGATGACATCGTAATATCGTTATTATGCAGGTAGTCTATCATGGAATTATAATGAGCTGCACTTCCATGAACAATGTCCCAGGAATTTACAGGATTTCTTCTCAGCACATCAACCGAATCGGCATTCACACCATAATTATCGTTGGCGTAATGTTCATTGATCTTCTCCCTCATATTGTGAATTCCCCAGTACTCCCCGTTTATATAAAGCACAACCGGACGGTAAGCCTGAACATCAATGTCGATCACATCTTTTACCACCATCTGGGTAAGGGCATCCTTGAACAGCGTGAATGGCTGATCATCAGCAGAGGTTCGCAGGATAAAAGTTTCATATTCCCTGGAGGGTTTATCAGGGAACAATTGATAGCTGAACGATGAGGTTTCATACTCTTTTCTTGCATAAAAGGCGAGGGATTTGATCGGGTAACGCACTCTTGAACATCCTCCAAAAATCTTCACACCGGCAACCTGGTTCAGTCCTGTCGTGCCATCTTTTTCAAAGAGTTCTATATTCACGGGTCTTTCCCAGTCCCGGTTTACATTATGCGGCACGCTGGTGCAATAACCGGCAACACCGGCTGTTCCTTCCACATAAATACCGGTTTCGTCGCTAAAAAAATGATCCGGATCAGTCACCAGGGAGATCACCGGCAGGTTCATTGGCTCATCAATAAAATACGATTGGGTGATTGTGAGTCCGGGCAGAAAACCATTCTCGAATGATTTTGCTCTTATAACGGATGTTTCTGTTAAAATAACCGGATCTGTATAAAGTATTGAACCTGTTGTCGGCTCGGTCCCGTCAAGAGTATAAAAGATGTCCGCGTCCTTGCTTGAAACTGAGATTTCGATGGTTTGGGACCCTGTATGGAATCCTCCTCTCACTGAGAAGTCAGGTACCGGTGAAATGCCCATCACAACTTCATCATCGTTTATTTTTCCCGGTGTTGGAATTTCAAAATATCCAAAAACCTGAAGCTCATTTCTCTTCCTCCCATAGGAAATGTCGGTTAGTTGATAGGGAAAAATGAATTTATCCACCACAGCCATCTGTTTATTTAACAAAAAAAGCTGCTCTCCGTCTTTTGAAAGTTTAAAATTCGTGTGCAGTCCGTTACCGGTACCATCAGCGTAAACAAGTAAATATGCGCGGGCAGCGATCACTGAACCTGCTTTAAATTGCCACCTGGAAGGATTGGCCGGGTCATCAGAAAGAAAATATCCTCCCAGGTCAACAGCGCTCTCTGTATTGTTATACAGTTCAATCCAGTCGCAATAACTGTGGTAATCTTTATCAGTTAGTGAAGTGGCGTTTGAAGCCATTATTTCATTGATCAATACCTGGGAATACAGGCGCTCCGGCAAGCTATGAGTGGAAACCTGCAACAGGAAGACATACTTTAAAGTTCCTGATATATTCATCCAAAGCTAATTTCGGGATAATTGATCACTTATCAAACTGCCTGCTAAAGGAAAAGATTATTACTAAAATTCAAATCAGCACAGGGGTCTGTATTTTGGATTTTGTGAGTTTTAAAATACTTACAACCTCACTATAATATTGACATACCCTGTTTGCTTATAACTCTATAGTTACCTGAATCAGGTACCGGTTGCTGTAAGCCTGAAACAAAGCCAGTTAAATACACACTCCCTATTATATAACCCAGGCACCGGGCAATTATGGTTATTGTATATGTGCGCGTTGATTGGTAAAAATAGTGAAGTTCTTTGAATTAAAGAAAGTCAGGTGGGTGTAAATCCCATAATATACATATTCGCCCAAACCCACAATGCCTTGTTTAGTATAGGCTTGTTCATACATCACATCGGATAGAATTATCGGGAGAATCCATGTGAAAAAAGAAAAAAGAGTAAATTTGTTTTTTTAAATCGTTCATTGCATACCGTTCTAAGATTGCCCTTCGGGGTGGTTGACTTCATCAGGGGGTCAATTATCCGGAATGGGGAATCACTTTGTCCGGAATACAATACGTCAAAGAACGGCTTATCTGTTTATAACAAAAACCCTTAAAAACCGTCGCTAAGAGCATAGCATTTAATCCGACGAGTTTAGTTCAACATGGACTCATCGCTGGGTTCCCGATAAATCGGGACAGGCATTGCAGACCGCTCAGAGTCCTATTTATTAGCAAAAGTGTTTTATTCAATATATTTCATTGTCAGATTCATTAATTCCTCAATATTCTTTTCATTCTTGCTATATGCTGATGAATCAACAATCTTATTTTTTTCATTAAAATATTTTCCTGTTGTCCTGTTCAAATCGGATGATGTTGCCAAATAGGTATAAGTTTCTGCCATTTCATTAGGCGAAATAGAGAATTTACTCTTTATTGAATACATAAACTTCATTAATCCAGATAAATTTGGATATCGCTTAATGTCAATTTTCACGTTAGTCACTCTAATACAATTAACTGTTATTAAACTGCCTGTAAGCTTTTCTGCCAACCAATAAGTGTACATCACCTGAGCCAATTTTGATTGATAATACGCCTTTGAAACGCTAAAATTTCTTGTTTTATATTCAGGGTCTTTCAAATCAATAGTTAATCTTGGATGCAACATAAGTCCTTGTGAAGCAACTGTAATAATTCTACCCTGTTCACTCTTTCTAATTAAATCCATTAGCTGGTTTGTCAAAAAAATTGGTCCGACATGATTTGTCGCCCATATCGTCTCAATTCCTTCTTTTGTTAGAATTGATTTTTTTCTTGAAAGGTCAAAATCAGCAGCGTTATGGATTAACACATCAAGTTTCTTAAATCTATCTTTAATCTGCTTTGTTGCTTTTATAATTGATTCTTTTAAAGACATATCAATTTCAATAATTTCGACTAAATCCGATTTAGATTTATCTCTAATCTCAGTTGCAGCAAATAATCCTCGTTCCTTATTCCTGGAACCTATCAAAATATAAAATCCTAATTGAGCTAATTGAATTGCAGCAGCTTTTCCAATTCCAGAATTAGCTCCAGTTATAAAACAAATTTTATTATCCATTTTCATCCGTATAAAAATTTATTTTCAGTGGTCGAATGGAACCCACATTAAGAGCTTTTATACATTTGTGTATGTGTTTAGCTTCGCTGAGCTCGCAAGCTCGGTTCTCGAATCATGTGGGTTTCATCTGATTTTTCTATGTTGCTGAGTCGTTTTTAACATTTTTGCTAACGCGAGTCTCCCGCAGAGCGGGACAAGTTGTGTAAAAACCCATTTCTCAAATAAATATACCATCTTAAATTGAGTTGCATATGATATAAGAGCATAAAAATTTTAAAATACTTAAGATGCTATTTTTACCGGCAGAAATAATAATTCAAAATCCGGTGTTAAAATCAGCCTTTTTTGTACCAAATTAAAGAGCAAACAGCGCTTTCTCAGCGCTTTAATGAGTTTTTCTGCTCCGGGGATTGCAATACACCGGCTTAAGTTTATAACCGGTAAACATAAGCCCTGCTTCACCCAATACTTTTTCTTTTCCCTCTAACAAGAACATTTAAGTCATTTATTTCAAAAAACATAAAAAACCTTCAATAAGTGCATACTTCGGTAAACTCAGTAATCCAACCCCTGAGACCGGCGGGTGCGGTACACTGAGCATTTTCGAAGTATAGTCCAACATATTTGCTGAGCACTGCCGAAGCGCCGACTTATCGCTTGGTTCCCGATAAATCTGGACAGGCATTGCAGACCGCTCAGAGTTCTATTTATTGCCGGCAGTTTTTATCCTTTTCAATCACTTCTTGAATCTGACTATTCAATTCGGGAATCTTGTTTTTAATAACGTCCCAAACAATAGAGTAATTAATCCCCATATAATCATGAATCAACCTGTCTCTCATACCTGCCATATTTTTCCAATTGATGGAATCCCATTTAATTTTAAAATCCGCCGGTATTTTCTTTGTCGCTTCACCAATAATCTCAAGACTCCTTACAATTGCTCTTTTTATAGTCTCATCATGTATTAAGTTGTCTTTTGTGAAATCATTTTCAGTAACAGACAATATATATAAACACTCATCTCGAATGTGTCTTAAATACTCTAATGGCTCTTTAGACATACATTACTTCTTTTAAGATCTTTGGTCCAATATAGGGACTTAATCCATTTTTCGTCACAATCTCAACTTTTTCATCTTTAAACAGTTTCTCAAATAAGTCATATACTGCCATATAATTATCAAAGCTCTCTTTCTCAGGTTCAAAATCAATTAAAATATCGATATCACTATTGTCAGATTGTTCGCCTCTCACATACGAGCCAAATAATCCAATATTATGAATCCCGTATCTTAAGAATTCAGATTTATGAGTCCTAATCGTATTTAGTATGTGATCTTTTGTTGTCATTATAATTAATAAATCGCAAAGATACAAATCTTTCATTTTGTAATCCAGTGTCTTTTCCAAAATTGCCGGCAACGGTAGTTTGTGTAAAAACTCAATTTTGAAAATAAATATACCCACTTAAATTGAATTGCATTTGATATAAGAGCATAAAATTTCCAAAATACTCAGGATGCTATTTTTTGCGGTAGAAATAATAATTCAAAATTTGCTCTTAAAATCAGCCTTATTTGAGCTCTGTAAACGAGCAAACAGCACTCCCTTAGTGCTTTAATCAATTTTTCTGCTCCTGGTATTGTAATACACCGGCTTACGTTATATCCGATAAACATAAGACCAACTTCACCCAATACTTTTTCTTTCCCTTTAACAAAAGTAAACGTGAACCCTCGCTGTCGTTTCAGAGTGCCAAATTTAAGTTCGGTTATTTGCTGTTTGCCCGGAAAAGAAACCGGAAATCGACACGGGGATAAAGCAGAAATAACCATCAGAAACCAGCCAACAACGGTTTCGAAAGGCTCACGGGCATTAACCCTTGTCAGTGCCCGGTGTGTATAACGGAGAGGATGGTAATTGTAAAGGAACTGCCACGGATAAGATCACCGACATGGTTCCCTCCAAAACATCCGACAGTACTTGCTTAATTAGCCACACCATATTGCGATTTGGCGCAACCAGGAGAGCTACGCCTTATTGCAAACCAAAAGCACCTTAATCAGTCCTTTCTCAGGCAATTTGTTATTTGTAAACAGCTACAATAAGCACAAAAACCTGAAATACGTCAAAGTAAGGCTTACCTGTCTATAACAAAAACCCTTAAAACCGTCGCTAAGTGCATACTTCGGTAAACTAAGTAATCCAACCCCAAAGACCGGCGGGTGCGGTGCACTGAGCATTTTCGAAGTATAGTTCAATCCCGATATACATCGGGAACTCATCGCCGGGTTCCCGATAAATCTGGACAGGCATTGCAGACAGCTCAGAGTCCTGTTTTGTGCACAGTTTGGTCTTAATAATATTCATATCTTTCGCACCACCATTCTGCTCCTTGAAATGTCGGATGATACTTTATATATTCAACAATATTTCCATTTTCAGTGGTAATCTTGTCCGAGATATATTCTCCATGAGGGCCATTATAATGAATCTCAGTAATATCTTTATTATTTGATTTTGTATGAATAAAAATATTCTCAACTGGTAAAGAGTCATTATTATCGTAATGAAGTGTTTTACTTATTTTAGAATCATTGTAGTAATAAACTGTATATGTGCCATCAGGAATAGAAGTCCTTTTTATTAAGTTATTTTTCGAGTCATACTCATAAGAAATACTCCAATCATCAGAGTTTTTAATGTCATAATGATTTTCTTCCAATAAAAAATCGTTATAATAAATATATATATTGCTATCAGTTAACACATTATCATGATATTCTCTTTCAATTTTTTTGTTGTCAATGTTTTCGTACTTTTTTTCCCAAATCAAGCTGAATTCAGACTCTGTTTGGTTGGGATAATTATACCCTTCCTTTGCCCATCGCTTTTGACTTATTAAATATCCGTCATCTGAATACTCATAAGTAAAGGAAGCATAAATAGGACTTGGATAATCAGAAATTAGTTCCTTTTTTAAATTCCACTTATCATCATAGGTATATGAAGTAAAAGAATATGGCTCTTTATCTGAGGAATTTGCATAAATATATTTTGTTTTAACCTTACTATTCTTTTCTAAAATAGTATCATCCTTTTTGCAACTAATGGTCAGAGAAACAATCAATATG
Source organism: uncultured Chitinophaga sp. (assembly GCA_964349045.1). Taxonomy (GTDB): domain Bacteria; phylum Bacteroidota; class Bacteroidia; order Bacteroidales; genus JACJXF01. Next base: position 6,386 of record CAYGFI010000032.1, on the reverse strand, counting down.
ATATAGAAGGTCTTTTTCATTTTTATTATAAAGATGCTAATTACTTAAGTAGAGTTGCGTCATCAAATTGTGCACAACTTCAAATATAATCCTATAAATTATTCGATAATTTCATAGAATTAATTCACGTACAAACTCATCTTATGTGTCAATGGCCGGTTACAGGAACGGGTATAGAGCCCATCCGGATTAATTCGTCTCCCAGCCTTTCAAACTTTCATAAAAAAAATCTTTTAAGCGGTCTCCACCGGTCTGAATATTATGATTTTTAATAACGCGGTAATGGTCGAGGGGAATACTACACACCCCGCCGTTCCAATCCCGTAACAACCCGTCCCAGGATTTATCAGGGTAAATCCATAATCCTTCGGCATACAGAACATTTCCGGCTGCAAAATCACAAATCACCATTCCATATTTCTGCAACGCATTGGCCACGGTAATTTCACCGGGTAATAATTCAAACTCCGACAGGTCAAGGCCCGGATCCAGTTGAATGATACTTCCTTCCGGAATTCCTCCTTTAAAATTACCATCGGTCCAGATGGCAGGAAACACATATTCTTTATAGGCAACGAAGCGAACGGCGCCACATAGCTTGTGTTTTATTTCACCGGCAAGAATTTCGTCGTACATGATGGTCCCGGCAAACGAAGGTACTCCTGCAGCGCGACTGGGGCCGTATTTGTGGATGGATTCATCATCTTTAACCGGATAATCTTCTTTATTTAAAACTCCCGGTCCATCCAGTGGTACAATAACACCGGTGCACGAAACCCACTGGCCCGAACTGTCTTTTTCAACTTTAAACATATCCCAGGCCAGCATTCTGTTCCAGTCAATAATAGTAGCATGCTGATCATCACCGGGGGAGGGAATAAAGTCAGGAGGAACAGGAACTCCCATGCTGTCAAAACCGGGATGGTGGCCAAGTTTATAGTTGGGATGATTTCCCACCTTAATCAATGGTATCGTGCTGTCCACCTCGTAAATCGGAATGGTGTACTCGTATAGATTGATCCCGAAGTTTTGACCGCTATGGTCCTTTTTCAGCAAACTTATATAATAGGCGCTTTCAGGATCTATCTCCGGATTCTCAGGCAGGGGCTGGTTCCAGAAACTATTTTCTGCAAAAAAACGTTTTAAAACAGGTTTTACAGCTTGTTTATTTTGTGACTGACAGGCTGATACAATCAGGATCAATAAAAAAATAAGATTTCTTTTCATTTGTAAGGATGATTAAGATTAACGCTTTGTGCAATTTATACTGAGTCAATATTTATAAAAATCGATATCACATTGAATATCCTTCAGTCTTTTTCAAATAGTTAAATCTACTTTCTGCAGGCTGAATTAAGGTTCATTATGAAACCAAAAGGGTCTGCTATTTTAACAATACCTTTAAATTGTTAAAAAATGAAATCAATAAACTTGTATAACAAGATATGATACCATCTGATAGCTATTTTGGTGATGTTTTACTCACTGCATTTTCATAAACAGTAGTAACGAATTCCTCAATTGTATTAAAAAGATTTAATAGAGGTTGAGATGGATCAACTTATTTGTAAATGATAATTCTGTTACTGCTGATATGTTTGATGGTCAGTAAACCACCTGTATTTAAATCCTGCCAGGTCCATTGATCTTCTTCTTTGCCACCCGGCTGAGAGAATTCCCTGTTTCCTATCATAACTTTTGAAGGTTTGCCGGTCAGCCGGAATACTTCCACGGAATTATTTACATATACTTTGTAATGGACAATTGCATCTTCAAGAAGTTTAAAGGGGATGTCAGTTCCCAGGAACCTGTTAAGGTAAGGTGAATATTCCATCAACTGAATCACGGAAGTTGAACTGAGCAAATGATCCTGTCCTGCCGGGGCAAGTTCCGGCAGGAATGCCATGGATCGCAAATAGTGACGTACATAATCTCCATAACCATCTGTAAGCCAAACTTCATCGCGGGGATAGCAGTTTTTGCCATCATTGTCGACCATGTAGGTGGCCCAGTTAAGCTGGAGGATGGAGTTTTTCACAAAAGCCTTATCCCCCGTAAACATTGCATACTGCAAACCCGCTGAAGCCTGCCGGGCGCTGTGGCTATTGCCCGGTGTCTGATAAGCGGTCTGCTCGTTTACAACGGTAACTCCGTATTTTTCCCATTCTTTATTGCCCAGTGTTTCATAAACCCAATTGAATATTCCCTCGGCCTCCTTTTGCCAGTCTGGAAAAAATTCCCGGTGATTCATTATAAATTGCGCAAATGTGACAGCATTAATCTGTGTATCGCTCCATCCCGGTATATCTTCGAAAAACGGTCCCCATTTATTTGTTTTTAAGGGAAAATTCTTCATCCAGTTTAAAACCTGGTTAAATGCTTTATGGTAACTTTCAGTTTTCCCTGTATTTAATTCAATCAGGGAAAGGAATAATTCCATGGTGCCCGACCAGTTACTGGTATAACTGCTTAACTGTGAATCTTCTCCACTTCCGGAATTTTCCTTTAGTCTGCCCGTTTCACCAGTAAGGGCGTTCACCTTAAAGGGCAGGGGGGAATTGTTTTCATCCCCATCCCTGACATGTTTTGCCAATGTATTGGCAATTTTTACTGCCGCATCCAGGTATCGGGTGTCATTAACATTGGGATAGGCAACAGTGGTTGTCATTTTATAAAGTTTCACCAGTTCCAGACCAAATGAACCGGCTTTGTCGGGTTGTGTAAAACCTTTACCGAGTATCATATCGCCATCGTATATCCCTGAATAAATCAGGGTATTATAGGGATACGGGATATCCGGCCATTCTGCATTTGCAGGTGAAAGAGAATGAGTGATATAATAGTCCGCAATGAACTTCATTTCTTCTTTCACTGCTTCTTTTCCCGAATACCCGTAAAAAAGATTCCACGACGACATGGCCATGGCAAACTGATCACCTCCGATTCCACGACGATCATTAAAATCACCCCTCCAGACCTGGTGGTTCATGTAATAAGGCAACCCGTTCTTATCAGTACGCATGTTAGTCCAGAAGTTCCAGACCTGGTTAATTACAAAGTCGTATGATTCACCTGAATTTGTTGAGTACCAGGGCAAAATCGTAAGATCATCAGCATTCAGGTGAATGGGGTGATAGAGCAGAGTTTCACTGATAACTTTTTCCTTAATACCCGGTTGCGACCATCCTGAAGGTTGCGCCGGAAAGAGAAAAGAACCGGTTAAAAAAATACTTACAAGAGACTTATTTAACATCACACTTGAATTTGTTCCACTTTAGCAGGATACAAATAAATGCTTATTTTGGCGAAAAGGTTCTGGTATTTTTTATAAAGGGTTTGTTATTTTTTACCTGGTGTTTTCACGGGGGAGGTTAACCATTCCACAACCCTTTCCGGCCAGGTTGAAAGATAACCTTTCCCTACGGCAAGTGAAAAACCATGACCACCGTAAGGATACACATGAAGTGAAGCTGAAATGTTGTTTTTTCGGAGCGCTGCAAAATAAGCCAGGGAGTTTTCAACCGGAACACCTTTGTCATCATTGGAATGGATCAGAATGGCCGGTGGAGTCTGATCTGTTACCTGAAGTTCATTTGAATAGTATTTGATCAGCTCCGGCTCCGGATTTTTACCCAGCAATGCTTCTTTTGAACCAGAATGCTGAAAGTCAGACGTAAAGGTGATGACAGGGTAAATCAATATTGAAAAGTCGGGCCGGCAACTCAGCCGGTCAACAGGATCTTCAGCGCCAGGATCCCCGGCATCAAAATGTGTGGAGAGGGTTGATGCCAGGTGACCTCCGGCAGAAAAGCCCATAATGCCAATCCGGTCTGGCATAATATTCCATTCCGATGCATGAAACCTCACCAGTCGCATGGCCCTTTGTGCATCCAGCAGGGGAGACTTGTGTGGCTCAATGTTGCTTTCGGAAGCTGGCAGGCGGTATTTGAGAACAATAGCTGCAATTCCTTTTGAATTGAAAAATTTTGCTATATCGCTTCCTTCCCAATCGTAGGCAAGGATCCGGTAACCTCCGCCCGGACATATGATAACCGCATCACCGGTTGCGTTTTGGGTTGAAGGCAGATACACCTCGATATCAGGAATCTGAACATTCCCTATTCTTACAATGCCAGCGGTATCCCGGGTTTCAACTTCATTTGTTGCTTTGAAATTGGGGATGTCCTTATTCCAAAGGGGGATTCTGAGATTTTGTGCTGAAAGGATGCTTCCTGATAAGGCAAACACAACGAGTAAAAGGATCGGTTTAATCATTTTTATAATTATATTACTTCTTTATTTACCAGCATTTTAAATAATTGTACTGAAATATGGCTACACTGAAAACGATAATTGAGGAGTTCAGGTTAGATTCTGAATATTGTATTTAATTTATTCTGACGCGTTGTGCGATTAAGAAATTTATTACTCATCATTAATTGCCCCACCCCAACCCCTCCCCCAGGTGGGAGGGGCTTTCCGAATCCTAGATGATTTATTTTAAACATTTAAATCTTTTTTCGAAGAAAGTATTTCTGCAAAATGAGCCATTTAAAAGAGATTATGTAATGATCAGCCAGAATGTTTGCAAAGCTCCAGAAGCCCCTCCCACCTGTTAATGCCATATGGCAATACAAGGGATAAATAGAAAAAGTTATTGTTCTTTGACATAATTGTTAATAATTTGTTGATACTGATTAATCACATGCCTGGCAATGTTGGTTGTATGATGAATAAAATCAACATCTTTGTTATCATTGACAAGAGTTTTAACACGATAAAAGTCTTTAATATATTTATCGACGGCCAACTGTGAGTGATTTGTTTCCAGAGCAACGATTGATGGATCCTTTTTCTCAACGATGTGTTTGCACACTATTAATCGCTTATGGGTAATAGTAGTACCCATATCATGGATAACCCCGGTATGAGGAAGGATCGTATTATGCCTCTGTTCATATTCAATTCTTTGTTGAGAAAGATAACCTGCGTCGGATACCAATAAAAGGCTTAAATCTCTTGTAGATAATACAGCCCCTTGTTGGTAGGCTTCTCTGATCATGCGAGCCATAACATTTTGTCGTATCAAAGTTATTGATGTTCCTTTTTCGAACATTGAGATGTCATCATCGGTAACCAATGATAAAATTACCGGCTTATAGCGACGGTTACTCCAATCAGCTCTGGTATGCTTGTCAAGGGCATTCCAAACAAGTTGCCCAGGTTTTAACCGGGATGATTCCGGACAAAGTGATTCAAAAAGATCAATCAAAGCATCTGCGATATTTTCTCTGACAACCGGTCCAAACATGCCACAGAACTCTCTTTCAAAGAAGTTTGTAATGGCTGGTTTAAGGAACCTATCGTGTGCTGATTGGTATTTTTTTACCGATGTTGCTTTAGGGATCATGGCTGCTTGCTTTGTTACAATGTTTGACGGCTTTTTTTTACTAGATCATCCAGTTCTTCTTTGCGATGCGGCACGGCTTTATGATCTTGATACAATCTGTAATATTCCTCCGTTAGACTGGGAGACAGCTTAACTAAAAACGCTACAGTTTTTAATTCATAGTTGTTTTTAGCCAGGCAAACTACCCGCTTGAATTTGTCGATATAGTTTGCAACTGCATCGATGCTGTGATGTGTCTTTCGGGCTATTTCGGTGTATTCGTTTCCTAAAAGCCATTCTTTGACAATCAAAGCCCGATGTGTAATTGACTTACCCATATCACGTATGGTTGAGCGAAACGGAAGAACGATGTCCTGATCTTTAAAAGCCTTAATATCGCGACAAACAGTCCGCTCCCCACAGTTCAACAACCGGTTGGCAATGTCTTCGACAGTTAAAAGGCCACCTTGCTGAAAGGCTTCGTTCACCATGCATTGTAACCGATGCTGACGCAGTCCCTGGACTCCTTGCTGTTCTTTAATCAGAAGGTCTTCTTCTCCTGCATCAAGGGTAAGGATCACGCTAACCATCTTACATTCAGAAAGCTTCTTTTGAGCGCCACTCTCTATCGACACCACTTCAAATAATATCTGTCCAGGCTTCATCGCACCAGAGTTATCAAAAAAGGGTTGATAGGTTTGATAGACAGCATTCAATATAGCTTTAGCTTCGAACTGTGAGCAGTTCATGCCCTGAATGAGGCTGTTAACAAATTGGGTGTCTAATTGCTTTTGCTTTAGGCGGTCCCATTTCTGCATAGACGAATTGTTGATCATATCAATTAATTTTATTGTTCCCTTTCGGGGGATTTCGCTTCGGCTACGCCTTCGCTTCATCCCCCGAAAGGGAATGTACCAACAAATTTAACAATTATGTCAAAGAACTCTTTCTATACCCCGTTGCCATATGGCACAAATATAGGGGGAGGGGTTGGGGT
>CAYGFI010000031.1:0-36567 GCA_964349045.1 uncultured Chitinophaga sp. | reverse complement strand
CTCTAAAATACAGAGTTCAACCAATTCCCTGAGGGAAATTTCTTTTGCATCAATAACAGCATTATTTCCTTCATTCAATCTTGCCAGTTGATTAGCGGCAAAAGAGAAGCTTTCCAAACGGGAGACCGATGTGTCGAGGTAAAAAAGCAGCTCGGTTAATTCATTCGAACCGATCCTGTCCTTAAGCATATGTATTGCACTAATTATTTTATTAATAGGGGATCTGATTTCATTTGTAATAATATTCAGGTACCGGGTTTTTGATTTGTCGAGATCAAGAAGTTCGCTGTTTGCTTTTGCAAGCTCCCGGATCATATTTCTGTTTGAGATTCTTAGTTTATAAACTTCAATGGCTTTATCCAATGACATTTTCACATCCTCTGTTTTAAAAGGCTTATTAAAAAAACCATAGATTTCCCCTTTATTAATTGAATCAACAACTGTTTTGTAATCATTATATGCGGTCAGAATGAAGCGCATCATATCAGGGTACCTGGCTTTGGCAATCTCCATTAACTCGGTTCCTGACATTCCCGGCATACTTTGATCGGAAATAAGCACAGCAAAATTCCTTTGAGTCATCAATTCCAAAGCGTCTTTACCGGAGATTGCAGTTGAAACATTATAGTATTCCTGAAAAACAGCCTCAAATAACGTCAGATTATTTTCAATATCATCTACGTAAAGAATATATGGTCTTTCTTCAATGGTATTTTCCATGTTTACTTTCCATTTATAAATACTATTTCTTACTTATATAGTATCCAACGATCATAAATAAGGTTGTTGTGAATTGAAAAGAAGCAATAATAATTCGGTTAGAAATTTAAGCAATTATTCTTACATTAATCCAATATTCTTCAATAAATGAGAATATACGTTTGGGCGTATTACATGGAGAGTTTATTAAATACAGATTTAACCGACATAATAAAACATTGCTGCTCAATCATTTTGGAAGGAACAATTTAAACTGAAATCCTATCTGAAAAACAATTAACAGAATAATTGTAACTTTCCCCTGATTAATCTGTATAAAGTGATCAATGGATTGAATCTGATTGGGATTAAATATTTTTTAATGACAAAATATCTCATAATTATATTAAGTTATCTTGTATTGCATCCTTCAGATTATTTATTTGCTCAGGCCGACACACTGAAATTTGATGGAGTAGAAGTCATTGTTCCTTCAACAGGGAAGAAAAAAAACAACACCTACTTTTTAATAAGCTCAGGATATCAGTTGCCTTCATGTTACCGGGTTCCAATGATACCGGAAATTTCTCATAATATGGAGGTCAGGGATAATATGTATGTTAAGGTGCCGGGGTGGTTCGCGGGAATTGGAATTGTAAAAAGGACCAGATCGCGTTTTGAATTCGGCATACTTGCAAACTATTATGAAACCAGTATTCCGGTTGCGAAGTCCGGGCAAAGATCAACAAGCAACTGGGTTTATGAACAAAGTGGCAATGGTTCATACTTTACGGAGGTATTTGAAAATGATGTTGACCGAATTAGTGAAGTTTTTTCATTTCATGCCACAGTCCGGTATAAAATTCCTGCTGGGAAATTCCAATTCTGGGCCGGACTTTCCCCGGGAACCTTTTCAAGTAAAATCAATTTTTCGGATAAGCAAAGTACCATTCCACACGGAATATACAGGGAAACCTCTTTAGGTTTGAAATTTGAAACAGGTATAGATTTTATGATAAAGAATAGAACGGGCAGGGAAGTGTTACTATTCACAATTTTCTCTGATTTCTACGGCCCCGGTATTGAAGAAAAAATGATCAGCCTGTTTAATTCGGGTTGGAAATTTATAAATACGGAGGGAAATAATGTTGTTAATCCTGTCAGGTTGGGATTCTCGTTAGGAATTCAATGATATGAAGACAGGCAGATAAATTTTCTGACTTTTCTGATAACACCTGTGTTCGCCTTGCTTACTATTGTATTACTTGCTTTAATGATTTAAATTTGAATATAATTTTATTGATCCTCAGTATTATGAATAAGAAAATTAATCCAATACCTCTCGCCATTTTCGTGGGATTAATCTTGTATATATTGGACTCTGTGATCTATTATTTATTAAAGAGCGGGGATCATACTTTTTTACAGTCTTTAGTTGCTGGGGGCTCTATACAGGAAATCTACAGCAGACTTTTAATGATTACGGGCGTAATTATTTTCGGGATAATTGTATATGGTAAAATCAATGAAATCATGGTTGGGAATAAATCCTGGAACAAACAGCCCAAAATAGATACACAGGGTTCAATTGATTATAGTTTTCTTTCCAGCCTGTCTCATCAGGTAAGAACACCATTAAATGCCATTATCGGTTTTTCCGAATTATTAAAAAAACCGAATCTTACTCCTGGTTCTAAAAAAATTTATCTGAGTCATATAAACTCCAGCAGCAAATACTTACTATTGTTATTTAACAGTGTTTCAGAGATATCAAAAATTGGATCTGATGAACTAACAATTAACAGGGTAGGAACTAATATAAATCAAATTATTGAAGAACTTTATAAGGTTTTCCTGGTCCGCAAAAGCGAAATGGAGAAATCAAACATTCCCCTTATCATTGAAAAAATTAATCCCTACTCAAGTTTTTTTATTTTAACTGATCCCGAAAAATTAAAGTTTGTTTTAAATAATTTGCTTGAAAATGCATTTGTTCAAACTGAGGCAGGGGTAGTAAAAATGGGTTACACTTTAAAGGGAGATGACTTTGTTGAATTTTATGTAAATAATCCCGGTCAGGGAATTTCACAGGAAAGACTGGAAATAATTTTTGAACGTTATAACAAATTAACGGATAATAAAAATTTCCCCTTTGATGGATCTGAATTTAGACTTGCAATTTCGAAAAGTCTGGTTAAAATAATGGGAGGAGATATATGGGCTGATTCAAAAATGGGTGAGGGAGTTACAATATATTTCACAATACCTTATTTGCAGACTGATAAATTAAAGAAAGTCCCAAGCGTTAAAAAGGTAATCCCGCCAAAAGTCAATAATTGGGAAAATCGTCAGATACTTATCGTGGAGGATATTAAATCTAATTATGTTTACTTAGAGGAACTTCTCTCGCCTACCCATATAAGCATTGTATGGGCAAAGAATGGGGTAGAAGCAATTAATGTAGTAAAAAGCAATCCTAAAATTGAACTTGTATTGATGGACATCCTTATGCCGGAAATGGATGGTTTTGAAGCGGCAAGAGAGATAAAAAAAATTCGCGAAGAACTGCCTATTATAGCACAAACAGCTTTTTCTATTGAGGATGGTACGAAAGAGGAAGATAAAAAGAACTTTAATGCCTATTTAATAAAACCGATCTGGGCGCCTCAATTGATTGCATCACTCGAGAATTATTTACTCTGATGGGTTTTCGTTCGTGATGATCATGACGCGTAATGCGTAACGCGTCACGAATATCCGGAATCAACCTGTTTTTAGCGACTGAATCTCATTTTTTGTCAGACATTCTCAGCGATCCAGTTTCCCACTTCAGAGGTCTTAAATGACTTTCCTTCGGCAATATCAACTGTAACAACACCGGCTGCAAGGGATTTGTCGACCGCTTCACGAATGGCTTTTGCTTCTTCCTGCAGATTTAGCGCCAATTCGAGCATCATGGCTGCCGATAGAATGGTTGCAACAGGATTTGCTATGTCTTTTCCTGCTGCCTGCGGATACGAACCATGAATAGGTTCAAATACACTGGTATGAATCCCAACAGAAGCTGACGGAAGCAGTCCCAATGATCCGGTGATTACGCTCGCCTCGTCGGAGAGAATATCTCCGAACATATTCTCGGTGACCATAACATCAAATTTTTTGGGCCATTGAATGATTTGCATTGCCGCGTTATCAACAAACATGTAGTCTACCGTTATATCTTTGTAAGAAGATTCCATTTCCTGAACCGTTTCCCTCCATAGCCTTGATGTGGCAAGTACATTGGCCTTGTCTACCACTGTTAGCCTCTTTTTCCTTTTGGCAGCATATTCAAAGCCCAGTTTTGTAATCCGGATTATTTCATCTTTAGTATAAGTGCAGGTATCAAATGCTTTGTTAAGATCTTCAGATCTTCCTTTTTCTCCGAAATAAATGCCTCCGGTAAGTTCACGGATCACCACGAAATCAGCTCCATCAACCAGGTCGGCCCGAAGGGGTGATTTGTGAATGAGAGATTTAAAAGTGGTTACCGGGCGGATGTTTGCATATAATCCCAGTTTTTTTCTCATGGCGAGAAGTCCCTGTTCGGGTCTTATTTTTGCTTTTGGATCGTTATCGTATTTTGGGTCACCTATAGCGCCAAACAGCACTGCATCTGATTTCATGCACAATTCAAAAGTGGCATCAGGAAATGGATTTCCAACAGCATCAATAGCGCAGGCGCCGACCAGAGCCTTTGTAAAAAGAAACTTATGATTATACTTTTGCCCCACGGCTTCAAGCACTTTAACTGCTTGTTCAATTATTTCTGGTCCGATACCATCTCCTGCGAGCACTGCGATTTTGAATTCCATTTTTTTTAATGTGCTAATTTGACAATGTTCTAATGTACTAATATGCTAAAGGGTTCATATGCTATTGGGTTATTAATATATTTCATTAATTATCGAATTGTTGAATTGTCACATTGTCACATTATCACATTATCACATTGTCACATTATCACATTTCCGGATTTTAAAATTATAACTATGTCGATTTGTCAAACTCATCAATAATATTAAGCATTTTCAGCGTTCCTTTTATCGCGGCTACTGTCTGGTCTGAGTCGAGGCCACGGGTCTTTATAATTCTTCCATTGTAATCCCATGTAATTGAGCATTCTACCAGAGCATCAGTTTTACCCCCTGGAGGAATGGTAACAACATAATCAGTAAGCACAGGATGTTTTTTATCCAGCTTATCGTAAATCTTCCACAGAGCCTTCATAAATGCATCATACTGTCCGTCGCCTGAAGCAGTTTCTTCATAAACCACGCAATCAATTTCTATACTCAGGGTTGCCATTGAGCGTAAACCTTTGGCAACAGCGAGAGAATAGTTTTTGATTTTAATATTCTGGTTGACTTTCTCACTCTTCAGAACATCAGAAATTATATAAGGAAGATCTTCTTTTGAAACCGTCTCTTTCTTATCACCCAGTTCAATGATACGCTCGGTAACCATTTTCATTTCATCTTTGCTCAATTTTATACCGAGTTCTTCGAGGTTTTTAATGACACTGGCTTTACCAGACATTTTCCCGAGGGCGTATTGCCGTTTTCTTCCGAAGCGTTCGGGTAGCAGATCGTTAAAATAGAGATTATCCTTATGATCCCCGTCGGCATGTATACCACTGGTTTGGGTAAATACATTTTCACCGATAAGAGGTTTGTTGGCAGGAATCCTTATACCTGAGAACGATTCAATGAATTTGCTGACCAGGTATAGTTTGTCTTCCTGAACAGACATATCGTATTTGAAATGGTCTTTTACTACTCCAATTACACTTGAGAGAGGAACATTTCCTGCTCTTTCGCCCAATCCATTAATAGTTGTATGTATACCGGTAATACCTGCACTGATAGCTGAATATACATTTGCCGTAGCCAGATCATAGTCGTTGTGCGCATGGAAATCGAATCCCAGTTTGGGATAACGGGATTTCATGTCAAGACAGAACTTATAAACTTCCTGATGGTTCAGTATCCCTAAAGTGTCGGGCAACATAAACCTTTCAATATTTTCATGCTGCAGACTATCCAGCATCTGGTACATATATTCGGGGGAATTGCGCATACCGTTTGACCAGTCTTCGAAATAAATATTAACCCTGATACCCATATTTTCCGCTAACTTCAGCACACCTTTGATATCTTCGATATGTTGCCCGGGGGTTTTGCGAAGTTGTTGCTGGCAATGTTTCAATGAACCTTTGGTAAGCAGGTTAATCACTTTTCCACCTGCATTCTGAATCCACTTTAATGAAATATCCCCATCAACAAAACCGAGAACTTCCACCTTGTCGATAAATTTATTTTCCCGGGCCCATTCCATGATCATTTTAGCGCCCTGGAATTCACCTTCAGAAACACGTGCAGAGGCAATCTCTATGCGGTCAACCTTCAGATCCTCAAGCAACAGCCTGGCCATCGTAAGCTTTTCAGTACCTGTAAAGGATACTCCCGAGGTTTGTTCACCGTCGCGAAGTGTGGTATCCATTATGGTTATTTTCATATACTTGTTTTTTTATTCGTGACGATGTGACGTCGTGACGGTGACTAACGTTTCTAAGCGTTACCTCGTTACCTCGTTACCCCGTTACCTCCGTTACCTCGTTACCTCGTTACCCCGTTACCTCCGTTACCCCGTTACCTCCGTTACCTCGTTACCTCGTTACCTCCGTTACCTCGTTACCTCGTTACTCCGTAGCCTCCTTATCTTGTCCTTTCAAACTCCTCAATTTTCACCTTACGATTAACCAGGTAATCAATATCCTCATACCCGTTCAGTAGGCATTCTTTTTTATAGGGATTGATATCGAATTTTTCTTTGTCACCGGTAGCTTCAAGAATAATTTCCTGGCTGACAAGATCAATTTTAAGCAGGGTTTCGGGATTTTTTTCAACTGCTGTAAAAATCTCAGCCAAAAAGCCTGCTGATATTTGCACGGGTAAAAGTCCGTTATTCAATGCATTACCCTTAAATATATCGGCAAAAAAACTGGAAACTACCACTTTAAACCCGTAATCATGAATGGCCCATGCTGCATGTTCGCGACTTGATCCACTGCCGAAATTTTTTCCAGCTACCAATATTTTACCGGAATATTTTTTCTGATTCAAAACGAATTCAGATTTAGGATTATTTTGTCCATCATATCTCCAGTCTCTGAAAAGGTTTTCTCCAAAACCATCACGTGTTGTTGCTTTGAGGAAACGCGCGGGAATAATCTGGTCAGTATCCACATTCTCAATAGGTAATGGAACAGCAGATGAAGTGAGTGTAATGAATTTCTCGATTGCCATTTATAAATGTGTTAATGTGCTAATATGCTAATGTGTTAATGTGTTAATGATTCAATTGATAAAAGCTTTGCTTACTTTATGAACTTTACAAACTATATAAACTTTACAAACTTTTACCTTTTCATAACATCGTTCTCGGATCCACGATCTTACCTGCCACTGCCACTGCAGCTGCGGTAAGCGGGCTTGTCAGCATAGATCTTGATCCGGGACCCTGCCGGCCTTCGAAATTACGGTTTGATGTAGTTACTGCCAGTTTGCCTTCGGGGATTTTATCGTCGTTCATTGCCAGGCAAGCTGAGCAACCTGGTTGCCTCAGTTTAAATCCTGCTTCTTCCAGAATTTTGGTGATCCCTTCAGCATACGCCTGTTTTTCCACTTGTTTTGATCCCGGGACAATCCAGGCGGTAATATTATCGGCTTTTTTGCGGCCTTTAACAAATGCTGCCACTTCCCGCAAATCTTCAATACGCCCATTGGTGCAACTCCCGATGAAAACAAAATCCACCGATTTACCTATAATTGGATCTTCATGCTTAAAACCCATATAAGAAAGAGCTTTGCTGAATGTTACCCTGTTACTTGGTTCTATATCCTTTTCGGCCGGTATTTTTGAACTGATCTTTGCTCCCATTCCTGGATTTGTGCCGTACGTAATCATGGGCTCGATATCGGCTGCATCATAATTCAATTCCAAATCAAAAACAGCATCTTTATCTGTTTTGAGTTTCTTCCATTTTTCAACTGCTTTATCGAATTCAATTCCTTTGGGAGCAAACTCACGGCCTTTGATGTAGGTAAATGTTGTTTCATCCGGAGCGATCATTCCACCCCTGGCGCCGCTTTCAATACTCATATTGCAAATTGTCATCCGTCCTTCCATCGAAAGGCTTCGTATGGCAGAACCCGCATATTCGATGAAGTATCCGGTACCACCGCTGGCGCTGATCTTTGCAATGATGTATAAAATAATATCTTTGGCGGTAACTCCTTTCCCCGTTTCACCCTCCACATTAATTCGCATCTTTTTGGGCTTTGGCTGCATGATACACTGCGAGGCAAGCACCATCTCAACTTCAGAGGTTCCTATTCCAAAAGCTACGCTACCAAAGGCTCCGTGAGTTGACGTGTGACTATCGCCACATACAATTGTCATTCCAGGCTGAGTGATTCCCAGTTCGGGTCCTATAACATGTACAATACCCTGGTAAGGATGATTCAATCCATAAAGAGTGATGCCATGCCGTTCACAATTCTCAGAAAGTTTAGCCACCTGATATCGTGAAAGCTGATCCCTGATGGGCAAATGCTGATCAATAGTTGGCACATTGTGATCAGGAGTGGCGACCGTGCGCTGCGGACGAAATACGCTAAGTCCCCTCTTTTCAATCCCGGCAAATGCCTGCGGACTTGTCACTTCATGGATCAGATGCTTGTCGATGTACAAAATACACGGACCGCCTTTAATCTCCTCAATTACATGCGAATCCCAAATTTTGTCGAATAATGTTTTCCCTGCCAATTTATTTAAATTTATTAAACTTTTTAAGTTAATTATTGGGATGCAAATGTACAAAAGTTCTTAAATATTTTGAACAAAAAATCCTGTTTGTAATTACAGTTTGTAAGAATTCACTTCACATTATCAGAAAATCCCTTCAAATTCACATGAATGACTTATGAATTGAAATCTGGGATTTGTGATATCGCGGAGTGTCTCCATGTAGTTTCGTCGTCATGTCGTCACATCGTCACGCCGTCACGTCATCACATCGTCACGATCCTATTCCACCGGCATTAACCTGATAATCATACCCGGTGATTCCAGTGCGACATAAATATACCCGTCAGGACTTACCTCAACATTCCTCATTCTGCCAATATCATAGAGAAGCGTCTCTTTATGTATGACTTTACTTCCGGATAGTTCGACACGTTCGAGATTTCTAAACCGCAGCGAGCCGATCAGTATGTTTCCTTCCCAGCCTTTGTACCTGCCGCCCGTTACAAAGCATGTTCCGCAAGGAGCTATCGATGGAACGTAATAGGTTGCAGGTTGCTCCATTCCTGCTTTTGCAGTATCAGGAGTAAGGATAGAGCCATCATAATTAATTCCGAAGCTTATGACCGGCCAACCATAGTTTTTACCAGGAATAATAAGGTTGAGCTCATCGCCACCCTTTGGACCATGCTCAGTCTCCCATAGTTCGCCGGTAAATGGACTGATAACCAATCCCTGTGGATTGCGGTGCCCGTAACTCCAGATGCTTTTTCTTGCACCCGGGGTATTGAAGAAGGGATTATCGGAAGGAATTGTACCATCCTCGTTAAGCCGGTGAATTTTCCCACAGTCGTTTGATAAGTTTTGAGAATTATCTGATTTTCCACGTTCTCCAACTCCGAAAAACATGTGCCCCTTACCGTCAAAAGTAATTTTGCAGCCGAAATGGTGTCCTGTTCTGGAATCGGGAAAAGCTTTAAACAAAAGTTCTTTATCAACAAGAGCATTTTTAGTTAACCTGGCTCTTATTATGGCGGTATTCCATCCCTCCGAAATGTTTTCAGCGGGAGAAGTGTAAGCAAAGTAAATCCATCCATTTTTCCCGTAATCCGGATGTAGTCTGATATCCATTAAACCACCCTGACCAACGGAATGTATTTTAGGGAGACCCTGAATTTCATCCATTAATTTACCCTTCCTGAACCGCAATAATTTACCTTCCCGCTCTGTTACGAGGATATCTCCCCCGGGAAGAAAAGTCATTCCCCATGGTACTTGCAAACCTGTGATAATAGTATCGGGAAGGATATTCAGCTTTTCGGTTGAATAATAATCCTTATCACCAAGTTTGTTGAGTTTTTCCTGAAGACCCAGGTCCAATGTGTTATGAATATAGTCAGAAATAGCTTTCGTTTCCTTATCAGTAAGTGCATCCCGGTATGCCGGCATACCAAAATCCGGGTAACCTGTGCGGATGCTCTGGTTAATATCATCAGGGCTATGTCCGTATTTCCATTTTCTTGCCGTGAACCAGCTCAGATCGTCATAATGGCAACTGGCGCAGTAATTAGCGTAATTTTGTTTCGCCCTAATCATAGCAGAATCCTGCATTTCGGGATTAGCATGACTCCTGATTCCTCTTTCCTTAGTTATGCCGGAGAAATTAGAAAATGTTAAAAATAACGCGGTTAAAATTAACAGACCATAAATCAGGTTTTTCATGATATCACAATTTAAATAGTTAATCTGGTTGTATAAGCAAATAAAAAGACATTTGGTTCAATGAAAAGCTTAAGTTCTGTTTAAAAAGGAATTCTACAGGTATTCAAAATTAAATTAATTTATTCCTATTAAGAAATAGTTCATTGAAAAGTTAACGTCGTCACGTCGTCACATCGTCACGTCGTCACATCGTCACGTCTTCACGTCGTCACATCGTCACGTCGTCACTTTCCCATATTCTCACCACGCAACCTTTTGTCAAAAAACCGCATCTTGACATTACACGCATTTCAGAGTAACTTAATAAAAATTTAAAGGCTATGAGAACAAATCTGCGAATCATACCTGTATTAGTAAGCCTGGTGATGCTTACCGGATTATATTCCTGCCAAAAAAAAGCTGATCATGAACTTTTTACGGGAAAGCTTAAGTTTACTTTGTCAGTGTCTGACGATTTTTCGACAATGAAGTCGGGTCAGCGCAACATTATTAAAACGGATACCATTATATATTCTTCTTATCAGATTCTCATTACAGTTGAGGATTTAAATGGGGGAACCGTTATTGAGGATAAACTAATCCCCTTGTATAGTTTTGGAAATGGATTTGTTACTGAACAAATCGAAATAAAAACAGGTGATTTTTTTCTTAAGAAATTCATGGTTATAAATAGTGAAGGCCAGGTGATTTATGCTTCTCCCCTGGCAGACTCTCCAAGAGCGTATCTTGTAAATCAGCCACTCCCTTTGTTTTTCACTATAAAACCGGATATCACAACACAAATTGCACCGGAGGTACTTTTAGTGGATGGGTATTCACCTTCCGATTTTGGATATACTTCTTTTAGGGTTGAGGTTGTAAACACAAGAAACTTTTATGTATTGGTACAGATGATCAGTCCGTCCAGTATTGATCCACCACCCTATACTGCTGCAGACTTATTCATATCAGGTTATGATGGATGGGGACACTATTATCACCTTGAAGCAACGGTTAATAAACTGGAGGTCAGATATTCAGATTATTATGAACTGATCGTGTTTAAAGAAGGATATCCTGAGGTGAGGCTTGTCATTTCCGTAGCGGAATTAATAGGTGCAAGCGAAGAAAATCCATTCATCATTTACATTGAAACAAACAATTTACATACTCTTGTTCTTCAGCCGGGACCCGATGATGGAAAAGATGCATGGCTTTCGGATCTGAATCCTGATGTTAATTTTGGAAACTACAGGTATTTTGAGAGTTCTTTCCTGTCCGATTCAATCCTTACCGTTATGCGTACAACCCGTAGCCTGATATATTTCAATCAGGAACAACTGCCAAAGAGTGCAATAATTCATAATGTCACGCTTACACTTCATTATGACATTCCTATACCCTGGGAAGTTGATTCTTCGTGGTTTTACAGAAATAAAAAATGCAATTGCCTGGTGAATGGAGCCGCATTTCAACAGATCATAGAACCCTGGGAAGAAAATAAAGTTACCTGGAATAATCAACCGCAAACAACTGAGATTAGCCAGGTTATGCTTTTTCCTTTTGTAAAAAACGCGAACTTTATTGATATTGATGTGACTGGTTTGTTTGTCCCCGATCCATATATTGATAGCATACCTCTGCCGAACTATGGTATTTTGATGAGGCTTTACCCTGAAGAGTCATATCCTGGCTTTAGGTTTGTATCAAGCGATTATCCTGATGAATATATGCGGCCAAGGCTGAAAATCCAATATTCGTTGCCTGGTGAAGGAACGGATAAGTAGATATTATCTTATCGACTCCAGAAACCCGCTTACTTTCTGCGCCAGGGTACCATTTTCACTCATTGCATTGATAAAAGCAGAACCGATAATTGCTCCATCTGAATACCTGCATGCCTGTTCAAAAGTTGTTTGATTAGACACCCCAAATCCAATAAGCCTTGGGGTTTTCATATTCATATCGCTTACTCTTTTGAAATATTCCAGTTGTTTTTCGTCAAATGAATCGCGGCTGCCGGTTGTTGACGCAGATGAAACCATATACAAAAATCCCTTTGACCATTCATCAATTTGTTTAAGCCGGTTATCAGGAGTTTGTGGGGTTATGAGAAAATTATTATAAATCCCGGCGCTTTCAAACATTAATCTGTATTTCTCATTGAATTCTTCCGGGGGAAGGTCAGGAATGATCACCCCGTCAATTCCCGTGTTGGATGCGTTTTCTAAGAATTTTTCCATTCCCATTCGCAGAATAGGGTTGATATAACCCATTAATACCAGCGGAACCTGGGCGTATTCGCGGATTTCTTTTAGTTGCTCGAAAAGCAGAATAAGTGTCATTCCGTTTCTGAGCGCTTTTGTGCCACTTTTCTGAATTACCGGTCCATCAGCAATCGGATCAGAAAAGGGAATTCCGATCTCGATCATCTCTACTCCCCGCTTGTCAAGTTCGGTTATGGTGCGGAATGTATCGTTAAGAGACGGATACCCGGCAGTAAAATAAATGGAAAGGATATCTTTTTTTCCGGAATTGAAAAGCTGGGTTATACGATTCATGGGGAGGAAATTTAGAATTTAGAATTTAGAATTTAGAATTTTTTGAAATTATCAGTGAAGTTGGAATTCTGAATTCAACCTTCAGAATTCTAATTTTAAAAAAGGCTCCTCGCGTTAATATACGCCTGCATATCCTTATCTCCTCTTCCGGAAACATTCACTACAACGGTTTCGTGTTCCTTCAAATCCAGTTTACCTAAAACAGCCAGTGCATGGGCACATTCGAGAGCGGGAATAATGCCTTCCATTCGGGTAAGTTCGTATGCGGCAAAAAGAGCCTCCTTATCGTTTATATTCATGTATGTAGCCCGCCCGGTGGATGCAAGCCACGCGTGAAGAGGACCAATTCCCGGGTAATCAAGTCCGGCTGAAATCGAATACGGCTCCGTGATCTGCCCATCGGCAGTCTGCATCAGCATCGTCATACTGCCATGAATTATCCCCGGCTCACCTACTGCTATGGTTGCAGCCGTTAATCCGGTATCCACTCCTTTACCGGATGCTTCAACACCAATCAGTTTCACGTTTTTGCGGTCGAGATAATGATAGAATGAACCGGCAGCATTGCTTCCTCCCCCAACACAGGCAATTATATAATCAGGGTCTTCCGTGCCTTCTGACTCCTTCATCTGCCATAATAATTCCTCACTTATAACCGATTGTAAGCGGGCCACGAGGTCGGGATACGGATGTGGACCCACTACCGAGCCAATTATATAGAATGTATCTTCGGGGTTGCATATCCAATCGCGTAAGGCTTCGTTTGTAGCATCTTTCAGCGTCTTATTACCGCTTGATGCAGGAATGACTTCTGCGCCAAGCATCTCCATCCTTCGCACGTTGGGTTCCTGGCGTTCTATATCGGTTTCACCCATATAAACGACGCATTTCATGTTCATCAGTGCGCATACGGTAGCTGTTGCCACGCCATGCTGACCCGCCCCGGTTTCCGCAATGATCCTTTTCTTTCCCATGTGTCTTGCCAATAGTATCTGCCCCAGAGTATTATTGATTTTGTGCGAACCGGTATGATTCAGATCTTCTCTCTTGAGATATATCTTGGCGCCGTACTTCCCGCTTAAACGCTTTGCAAAAAACAGGGGAGAAGGGCGTCCGGCATAATTAACCAGGAGATCGTGGAATTCCTTTTTGAAAGTGTCCGACTCAATTATGTTAAAATACACCTTTCTCAAATTCTCAACATTTTCCCGAAGCATCTCGGGAACAAATGCTCCCCCGAAATCGCCATAGTAGCCCTTTTCGTTTGATAGAAATGTTTGCATCATTAATAATTAATAAATTGGTTGCTTCTTATTTTTAAAATAAACTGACCTACCTGTTCAATATCCTTCAATCCCGGCCTGGTCTCAAACCTGCTGTTAATATCTACTCCCGCTAACTCGGTGTGATTCAATTTCAGGATCCGCTCAGCATCTTCCGGCCCTATCCCTCCACTAAGAAAAAAAGGTTGAACAAGGTCATATTTTTCAAGGACGTTCCAGTTAAATCTTTTTCCGCTTCCACCGGGAATTTTCGAAAATGTATCAAACAAAAACCAGTCACAGCCTGATATATAGGGTGTCATCTTTGAAAAATCAATTGTATCATCTATACTAAAAGCCTTAATAACTTTAACGCCGGTTGATTTAAGCTGTATGCACATTTCAGGGGATTCGTTACCATGTAATTGCACTGCCTGAAGTCCGAAATTGAGAACATGCTCATTAATGTTTTTTAAATCCTCATCGACAAAAACCCCTGTTTTTAGTATTCCATGAGGAAAAGAATCGAACATCCCATCTGCCGGGGATGCACCTGCATAGCGGGGTGAATGCGGATAAAATACCAATCCCAGCAGGTCGGGCTTCAGCTCTGCCAACCGACGAATGTTTCCGGGATCGCGCATACCACACACTTTAATTTTGATTTGGTTCATCGTATCTCCTGTTTCAATCCCCTGATAAATTTCTCTGCCGCCCTTCCGGGGTCGGGTGTCCGCATAAAATTTTCCCCGATCAGAAAAGCATCAAATCCCGTTTCAAATAATAGCTTAACCTCTTCGAAACTGCTTAACCCGCTTTCTGCAACTTTGAGGCTCCCGG
Organism: uncultured Chitinophaga sp.; assembly: GCA_964349045.1. GTDB lineage: Bacteria > Bacteroidota > Bacteroidia > Bacteroidales > JACJXF01. The sequence continues at coordinate 21,656 of CAYGFI010000031.1, read as the reverse complement.
CGGGTAGTTGCCTTATCAGCTCCTGGCTATGGCCTATATCTACTGAAAAAGTCTTTAGATTCCGGTTATTAATTCCCAGAATAGTATTCCTTTTATCCAGTTTTTCAAGTTCAGATGGATCATGAATTTCACATAGAATATCGAGACCCAGGGTATCGGCCAGCCGGGTAAATTTATGAATTTCTTTCTTTGTCAGCACTGCGGCAATAAGTAAAATAGCGCTGGCTCCTATCGATTTTGATTCAATGATCTGGTATTCGTCCACAATAAAATCTTTACGTAAGAGGGGTAATGTTGAAAAAGCGGCAACTTTCTGCAGATCCAGTTCATCGCCACCGAAAAATTCCAGGTCCGTCAGAATACTCATCGCATTTACCCCGGCAGCTTCATATCCTTTGGCTACCTGGTCGATTTCAACAAACCTGTTTATGATACCTTTGGAGGGAGACTTTCTTTTAAATTCACCGATTATCGAGGGTCCTTTTGCAGAAATAGCATCACGAAAGGAAGGCCTTTCTGAAGCAAAATATTCCGAAGCTTCGAGGGAATATACTGAAAATAACTTTTTCCGTACAGCGACCTCCGATCTCTTGTGGGCAATGATTTGGTCGAGTATGCTCATGCTACTATTTTCTTAAGGGTTTCCAATGCTTTTCCGCCAAACAATGAGGATTTTGCAACTTCAAAACATTCCTCTATATTTTTTTCGGGGGACAGGCGCCGAAGCGCCATTCCGGAGTTCACTATTACAGCTGCATTCTGTGCTTCAGTGCCATCTCCCGCCAGAATTGATGTAAATATTTTTGCTGCCTCCTCCACAGTATCTCCCCCGAATAAATCTGTGGACGAAAGGGTAGGCATGCCAATCTGTGCAGGTGAAAATAACTGTTCTTCGCCATTGGAAATAATTTTAAAATCTCCTGTGAGGGAAATTTCATCATATCCATCGAGGGAAAAAATTATGGAATAATTCCGGTCGGTTTGCTGGTAGATGTAATTGTAAAGACGAGCAGTTTCAAGGCTAAAAACCCCTATAAGCTGATTCTTCGGGAAAGAGGGATTTACCATGGGACCTAACATGTTGAAAAAGGTTTTCACACCGAGTTCCCGGCGGATGGGGCCGACGCTTTTCATTGCCGGGTGAAACAGAGGAGCATGCATAAAGCAGATGTTGGCCTTGTCGAGTTGTGAACGAAGTGTATCCCGGTCGTTTGTAAATTTATAACCGTAGAACTCCATAATATTACTGGATCCGCAGGCCGATGACACCCCGTAATTCCCGTGTTTGGCAACTTTTTTTCCAGCCCCGGCCACAACAAGCGATGAGAGAGTGGATATATTAAAAGTATTTTTACCATCACCACCCGTACCACATAGATCAATGGTTTCAAAATCGGAAAGGTCTGTAACCAGGCAAAGTTCGAGCAGAGCATCCCGAAAGCCAGCCAGCTCATTTACCGTAATCATCCGCATCATAAAAACCGTAAGAAAAGCAGCAATTTCAGATTGGTTATATACACCTTTGGTAATCTTTATAAGCGTTTCCTTTGCTTCCTCGCGCCCCAGGTGCTGGTAGGTTGTAAGTCTTTGTAATAATTCTTTCATAAGATATTTTATTTACCCATTCACTCATTCACTCATTTATCCATTCACTCATTTATCCATTCACTCATTTACTCATTCACTCCCCAACCCAATTTGCCAACATCTGCTTCCCATACCTCGTCAGCACCGATTCAGGATGAAACTGTACACCCTTTAGATTGTACTTCACATGACTCAGCGACATGATCATATTTTGTTCATCAACGCAGGTGATTTTTAGTTCCGCCGGTAAATCGAAATCATTGACAACCCATGAATGATATCGCCCGGCAGTAAATTCCCGGGGAATATCTCTGAATAACCGGTCGTTTTCATCAAGCACTTTCATATAGGTTGCAACTCCGTGATAAACCTGATCAAGATTGGTAAGACTTCCACCATAAACCTCTGCAATAGCCTGACACCCGAGGCACACGCCAAGGATACTCTTTGTGGGAGCATATTTCCGTATAAGCTCCTTTGAGATTCCCGCAGAATCGGGTAACCCGGGTCCGGGAGAAATAACAATCTTATCGTATCCTGATATCTTATCCAGAGAAATTTCATCATTTCGGAATACATCCACAGGGCCGCCGGTAATTTCTTTCAGGATGTGCACCAGGTTATAAGTGAAAGAGTCGTAATTGTCTAATACTAATATTTTCATTATTTCGATTTTGTTCAGTGAAAAGTTATCAAAGCTTGTTTTGGTTTATCGAAGTTTTTTTTCTTGTGATGACTTTAGGACGTGACGACGTGACGACGTGACGACGTGACGATGTGACGACGTGATGACGTGATGACGTGACGACATGATGACGTGATGACGTGACGACGTGACGAGGTGATGACGTGATGGCGTGATCTCATTTTCAAATTCTCTCATTTTCAGATTTTCCCATTTTCTCATTTTCAAATTTCCCCATTTTCAAATTATCAAATTATCCCATTTTCAAATTAAATATCCCTCGCGATCTCAATCGCCATTTTCAACGCGCCTAATTTATTATTCACTTCTTTCAATTCATTTTTTTCAACGGATCCAGCGGTTATTCCTGCCCCTGCCTGGTAAAAGAGTGTATTGTTTTTACTCAGGAATGATCTGATCATAATGGCATGATTTACATCCCCGTTAAAACCGAGGTAACCGATAGCTCCGCCATAAAAACCCCTGTTCCGGTTTTCATAAGTATCAATAAGCTCCATGGCTTTAAATTTTGGAGCACCCGAAAGTGTACCGGCAGGAAACGAATCGGCAAATACTTTAACAGGATTAAAGCCGGGTTTCATTTCCCCCGTTACCTCTGAAACAAGATGAATCACATGGGAATAGAACTGCACTTCACGGTAAGTTTTCACCATTACGCGGGAGGAGGTCCGGCTAAGGTCATTACGAGCCAGATCAACCAACATAACGTGTTCGGCGTTTTCCTTTTTGTCGTTTGTGAGATCGATGGCCAGTTGCCGGTCTTCCTCATCATTTCCGCTTCTTTTAAAGGTTCCGGCAATCGGGTTAATACGTGCAACGCCCTTTTCAATTACCAGTTGTGCTTCCGGTGAAGAACCAAAAAGTTTGAATCCACCGAAATCAAAATAAAACAAATAGGGTGAGGGGTTGATATTACGTAAAGCCCTGTAAACATTGAATTCATCCCCTTTAAACTTTTGGGAAAACTGTCGTGATAAAACAATCTGGAAAACATCACCGAGGAAACAATGCTTTTTGCCAAGTCCGACAATTTTCATGAAATCATTATCGTTCATATTGGATTTTTCCTCAAAGCCGGCTTCAAAGTGAAAAGTGCCAAAGTTCCGGTTGGATAGCAGCTTTGTAACCTCGGTCATCCGGCTTGCTTCACCCTCGGGAAAATTTTCGAGAAGGTAAATACGATTGGTGAAATGGTTTATACCCAGGACGAAACGATACAGGCCATACTGCATTTCGGGAATCTGGCAATCCTTTTCCGGGCTGTTTTTAAAGTGAATGGTCTCGAAACTGCTAATGGCATCGTACGCGGTGTATCCGAAAATTCCATTAACAGCCATTCCGCTTAAGTCGGTTTGTTTAATGATATGGAATGATTGAATATAAGCCTGCAATGTTTCCGGAACGGTCATTATATCTTTTACAGGGATGTTTGTTTTCTCTCCATTGCAAAAAGAAATGGATATTTCACGGTTTTCGAGTTTAAAAACAGAAAGCTGATCGAAGCAAATATAACTCATGCTGTTCGCGTTGCCATGATAATCGGAACTCTCGAGCAGGATAGCATTGGGATACTGATCACGTACCTTAAGATATATGGTAACAGGAGTGATTATATCGGCAAGGCCGGCAGGTAGGGCATACAAGCTTGAAAATAATTTTGTAACATTCATTATGTATTTTTTTGTGAACTGTAAATCGGGATGTGTATATCCTTTATTGTTAATCTATTATTTTTATTTCCATTAATCCGTATCAAAACAAAAACGGCCTGTCGAGAGTTCGACAGACCGTTGAAATATTTTAAAACATATCAATGCTGACTCACTTCCCGAAAGAGAGATGTACATATTGCCACCACCAATTGTTACCTAAACAATTCATTTTTATTTCAATTTGAAAGCAAAGGAACGATTATTATTTGAATTCGCAAAAAAAAGATTAAATAAGTGCATTTGCGTCACCCCGTCACCCCGTCACGACATCACGACATCACGACATCACGTCCTCATGACCTCCCTGCATCACAATCCCAGAATAAAATCAATGAGATTCTCCTCCGGTTTCAGATTAAGTTTTTTTCTGAGTTTATAGCGATGGTTTTCAACTCCCCTGACAGAAATTTTTAATAAAGGGGCGATCTCTTTGGAGGCAAGGTTCATACGCAGGTATGCGCATAAACGAAGATCTCCGTGGGATAAAGCCGGGTAAGTGCTCATCAGCGTATTCAGAAATTTTTCATGAGCCCGTTCAAAGTGGGTTTCAAATAATTTCCAATCATCAATGCTTGAAATATTTGTATCTATTTTCCGGATTAATTTCTGATAATATTTTTCAGGATAGCGCAGACCCAGTTCTTCTTTTTGCAATTTTATTATCTCTTTAATTTCGAGTAAAAATTCGTTCTTTTTAATTATTGCCATTGTAGAATTTGCTAATTCCTGGCTTTTGTATGAAAGCTCCGAATTTAGCTTTTCATTTCTCAACCGTATCACTTCTCTTTCTCTTGCTTCACGGATCTTTTGTTCTCTAAACCGGTATCTGGTTATCAGGATTCGGCGAAAAAGGGTAACCGATCCAAGTATAATAACTATATAAACTAAAAAGCTGATTTTACTCAGATACCATGGTTGAGAAATTAAAATTCTAATCTGATGTGTGTTGCTTATCTGAAGCCAGTTGTTTGATGCTTTAGCATAAATTGTATATTCGCCGGGAGGCATTCGTTTGAAGCTGAACTCCGGCTTTAATACAGGCGCTGACCAACCGGTATCCATTCCTTCAATGAAGGTTTGAAATTTTACCTGCTCGTTGGAATAGATCGGGAATGAATACTTGATCAGCAGACTATTTCTTTTATAAGGAATTTTTAATTCCTGTGTATCTGATTTCAGCAATTGTGTTCTGCCGCCAGCATCGCTGATTTCAATAGATTTTATACTCATCTTCTTATCTGTTATAAGATGAGAAAGGTCTGATTTATCGGCTTCAAGAACAGCGTAACCATTATCGAGGCATAATAAAGCGGTATAGGCTGAAAGAGGAATAACATTTTCATACCCTATGATCAGATGATCCATGAATATTTCTATGGGATATTCCTTAATTTTTTTAAACGTGTTATTTTCAATCCTGAACAAGGCTATTCCCTTGTTACTCAGGAACCAGTAATGATGATCCGGTCCTTTGACAATTCTATGTGATGCAGCAAATTCGCCGGACAAATTATTTAACAGGGTGTACGGGATTATGGTATCATTGATATCGTCATAGGTATAAATCATTTTACCGGTTGTGAAAACGACCCTGTTTTCAACCTGGAATACCTGGATATTGTAATCTTTCCCAAAAGTTTCAATGCCATAATATCGCTCTTCCAGTATCGAATCCTGCCGGCCGTTTAGTTTCAGATAGAACACTCCGCGATGCATATGACTGGCCCACAAATTGTTAAGATGATCTATTTCAATATATCTTATAAGGTTATTAAAATTGCGCAATTGGTAAGAATACTGCCATCCTGAATCACGTTTAACATAAAAAACAATGGTAGAATAAGTGCATTGTACAAGGCTTCCGGCATCCTCAGGGTTAGGAATCATACTGAATCCACCTCGCACAATGGAGATTTTATCGGTAATGTTACTCTTCACCAGGAAAGTGCCATTGTTATGACTTATAAACAACTGATCATCAATAACATTACAATTCCATGTCTGTCCCTGGGTACCCTCTAAAAATGTAAAAGATTTATCATTTGATTTCCATTTTTGATAAAAAACGCCTTGATTGGTTCCAAGGAACAAATAACCTCTGAAAAGTGCAGCGGAATATACTGCACCAACTTCATCAACTCTTATAAAAGAATAGGAAGAATCTGATTGAAAGGATACAAAATCAATCCCTCTGTCGAGTGATAACCAGATATTATCATTTTTATCATTATGAATTCCAAGTATTGTATTGTTTTGAAGTCCGTTCTCGTTGTTAATATGATATAATAGATCTCCATCCTTGTTAAAAACCGACAATCCATCGAGAATTGTCCCTATTATTAGGTTTCCATCCTGCGTAACAGCACCCCTGTTAATTTCATTTTTTACAAAATACTCCTTCCAATTTTCCAGAAAGGGGGAAAGTTTTCCATCAGCATAATGGTACATACCATTTGATGCAGTACCAATTATGAAATTTTTATTATCTATCATAAACATAAAGCGAACAAAACTTTCCCGAAGCTCTCTTGCGGTAATGAATGGTTTAATTACTGAATCCTCAACGGAATAAATCCCCAGATTAGAAATATGTATCAAAACTTTATCATTCATTATCCCGATAGAATTAATAATTTCACCTGGCCGGATTATTTTAAAAGATTTATTTTCATATATAAACAGGGATGTAAATGAATGGAAATAGATTTTATTTTCAAGAATAAGAGTTGTCCAGAACTCTTCATTGGGATTAAAGTAAGGTTTTGCTATTTCGGTCAGTGAGTGATAATTCAGGTTCCCGGGTAAATCACGTTCCCAATATCCAAGTTCCCTGTATCCGCTGGTGAAAATCCGGTTATTCTCATCAACAGCAACAGAACGAATGACAGTGCCATTGGGAGCCGGGTAAAAACCCCATTCAATACCGTCGAATTCGAGTAATCCTATGTTGTTTGCTGCATAAATGTATCCCTTCCTGTCCTCAGTAATCGACCAGTTCTGGTTTTCTGCCTTATAATTTTGTTTGGTAAAATTTCTGACAGAAAAATTAAGATTGGCTTGTCTTTCCACGCCCTGAGAAATTAAACTGACAAGCGTGAAAAGGAGTGTAAAGATGATGAATATCCGGAATTTTTGCATAGTAAATCTCGCAATCAAAAGCAATTTGAAGCCTAAGATAATGAAAATTCACATTTATAAGTAATATCTTCTGATTCTTCACTCATTTTTTTACTTTTTTTTAAATTGGCAATATAATATTTTTTGTTTTTTATAGCATTGTATTTCAATATTTTAAATGCATTTTATACACATATTGTGAACTATTGGTGTACTATTTTTTAAGTTCTTTTTTTGAGGGTGAAACAAAGGTGTGTTCATTTACTTTACATTGATTCTAAATAATTAGAACTTGTGCATGGTAAAGTTTTTTAAACTTTTGTTACAACAAAGCGTTTATACGGATAACCTAACAATGGATGGATGTTGAAAAATCGCCGGCATAGAATATCTTTCAGTATTACCAGTTTGCTGATCATATTCTCATTATCATGTACCCGGAATCCGGTTGTTACCAGAATCGAGTTCCTGAGTGATCTGAAGCAAAGGACTTTTAATTTCTTCTGGGATCTCAAGGATCCCCATACCGGGCAGATTCCGGATCGTTTTCCAACCGAACATTTTTCCAGTATTGCCGCTACCGGTTTTGGTCTGACTTCCTACCTTATCGGAATTGAAAACAAATACATTACCCGTAATGATGCGGCTAAGGAGGTGGAAAAAACATTAGCCTGGCTCTGGAATTCAAAGCAGGGGACTGAAATTGCCAATACAACCGGGTACAAGGGTTTTTATTACCATTTCCTTACGTATCACGAGGGAATTCGATATAAAAATGTGGAATTATCAACTGTTGATACAGGATGGCTGCTGGCAGGTATTCTGGCTTGCCAGTCCTATTTCACGGGGGAAGATAAAAGGGAAAAAAAAATCAGAGATCTTGCTGATTCCATATTTCTCAGAGTTGAATGGGATTGGGCTATGGAAGGCAAAGAAACCATGTCGATGGGATGGTTTCCTGAAAGTGGGTTTATCCCGGCACGATGGGAAGGTTATAATGAAGCCATGATGATCCTGATTATGGCTCTGGGTTCACCATCCTACCCGATCCATGATTCTGCCTGGAACAGCTGGTGTAAAACTTACCGTTGGAAAGAATACATGGGTTATGAACACCTGAATTTCAGCCCGCTTTTCGGGCATCAGTATTCTCATATGTTTATTGATTTTAGGGGGATAAAGGATCCTTACATGGCTGCAAAAGGTATAGATTATTTTGAGAACTCGCGGAGAGCCACTCTGGCCAACCGGAATTATTGTATGTCTAACCCGGGAAATTTTGACAGCTATGGCAAAAATACCTGGGGATTGTCAGCTTGCGACGGACCGGACAACGTGAAAGAAGCCGATACCCTCCGCTTTCGCACCTATTGGGCAAGAGGAGCCAGCGCCCTGGAAATTGCCGATGATGGCACAATAACACCAACAGCAGCCGGGGGTTCCATTCCTTTCGCCCCGGAAGAGTGTATTGATGCCTTATTTTTCATGAGAAACACTTTTGGGGACAGGCTATACCAGGAATACGGATTTAAAGATGCTATTAACATGTCTTACCATGTCCCGGGAAGTAACGAAAAAGGATGGATTGATGTTGATTACCTTGGAATTGACCAGGGGCCGATTCTGATTCAGCTTGAGAACTACCAGACTGAGCTCATCTGGAATATTATGAAAAGAAACAAATATATAATTAACGGCCTCAGGAGGGCCGGGTTCACAGGGGGGTGGCTTGATGAGCTGCAGCCGCATCCTGGTTCATAAAATCCAGTCTCAACACAGAATCAAAATGTTAAACTAACAAAACAAAAAACAAACTATGAAGCTGAAATCCAGGTCGAATTTATTCAGATATCCTGCCCTGCTTCTTTTTTTCCTTACTCTCTCCTTACCGCAACTTTTTGCGCAACAGAGAACGATTACCGGAACTGTAAAAGCAGCAGATCAGGAAAACCCCATACCGGGGGCAAGCATTGTTATCAAAGGATCGTTCAGGGGAACCGCGACCGATTTACAGGGAAATTACTCCATTTCCGCCTCTGAAACAGATACTTTGGAATTCTCATCTATTGGTTACGAGAAAACAGAAGTAGTTGTTGGAACCCAGACAATTATTGATGTCGTCCTTGAGGTTGAAACCACTAAACTGGACGAATTGGTAGTTATTGGCTATGGTACTGTAAGAAAAAGTGATCTTACAGGAGCAGTAAGCTCTGTTAAAGCAGCCGATCTGACAAAAATAACCTCAGTTAATCCGGAACAGAATCTCCAGGGAAAAGTCTCTGGCGTACAGGTAACAAGCACTTCGGGTGCTCCGGGAGCTGTTCCTACTGTCAGAATCAGGGGGGTTGGAACGTTTAACAATTCATCTCCCATTTTTGTGGTTGATGGAACTATCCTCAATGATATTTCCTTTTTGAATTCATCAGACATTGCTTCAATGGAGGTATTAAAAGATGCTTCAGCAACAGCGATTTATGGTTCAAGAGGGGCAAATGGAGTAATCATTATTTCAACCAAATCAGGAACTATTGGAAAAGGGAAACCTGTTTTTGATTTCTTTTCCGAATACGGTGTTCAAAAACTCACCAAAAAAATAGACTTGCTTAGCGGTAAGGAATTTGCCATCATATCAAATGAAATATCCCCGGGAAGTTATAACAATGTGGATGCTGTTCCAAATACCGACTGGCAAGACCTTGTGTTTCATACCGCACCCATGCAGAATCACCAGTTGTCGGTCAGCGGAGGAACTGAAAACTCAAAATATTATGTTGGTATTGGCCTATTCAAGCAAAATGGAATTATCGATAAATCAGGCTATGAAAGGATTACCCTCAAGCTCAACAACTCCTATAATCTCACAAAATCTATTACTTTCGGTAATAACCTGACAATTTCGCCATACAGCCAGGAAAACGCACCGGCAGTAACATACGCTGTTTACAGGGCTCAACCTGTACTTAAACCGTATTATGAAGATGGAAGCTATGCAGTTGTTTATAATGTTGGTAATCCTCTGGCTGACCTTTCTTACTCAAATAATTTTAATAAAGGGGTAAGAGGTGTCGGAAACCTTTATACGGATATTAAATTCTTTAAAGACCTTACCTTCAGATCCAGTATCGGGATTGATGCGGCATATGGTAAAAATCAAAGTTTTACCCCGGCTTATACAGTTTATAATCCGGATGGAACCGCCAGTCAGCAGCAAAATGTACTTAGTGATCTGAATAAAAGCAGGAATGAAAATCTGAACTGGCTTTGGGAAAACACTCTTAGTTATAATAAATCTATTGGGAAAAATAATTTCGATGTTATTGCTGGTTTTACCATGCAGGAATCATCGTCAGAGAATCTAAGCCTCACCGGTAACAATGTTATTCGCGACGGAAGCGATTTCTGGTATATTCAGCCTTCTTATATCCTTGATGAAGGAAGTGAAGTTAACACGATTTCTTTAATAAAAAATGAGGTTGATGAAAATCTCAACTATTCAATGATCTCTTACCTTTTCAGAGCCAACTATACCTTTGATGGTAAATACATTCTTACATCTACATTCCGGCGTGATGGCTCCTCCAAATTCAAAACTGAAAACCAGTATGGGAATTTCCCCTCATTTGCTGCCGGATGGAACATTGGAAGAGAATCTTTCATGGATAATCTTGAAATAATAAGCAACCTTAAATTGCGTGCCAGCTGGGGGAAGATCGGAAATGAAAAAATCCCCTATAAAAACAGGTATGCAATTGTTCAATCCGACCTGAGCGCAATTTTTGGCCTGAATCCTGCCGCTTACCCCGGTGCAAGTTACGGGAAATCAGGAAATAATGATTTACGCTGGGAGACAACTACACAAACAGATGTGGGTCTTGAAATTGGATTATTAAATAACCGTCTTACATCTGAATTCGATTACTACAATCGCGTAACAGATGATATCCTGATTGATCTTTCCACTCCCGGTTACCTCGGAAATGGACAGGGACAATTAATTACCTATAATGCCGCACAGATACTGAATTACGGATTTGAATTTAATATTAACTGGAGGGAAAAAATTGGTGATTTCAATTACAGTATAGGCGTCCTGGGATCAACCATTCATAATGAGGTTCTTGAAGTTGGTGGAAGCAGTGGTATAGACTCAGTTCTTCTCGGTGGAGCACTTGGAAACGGAATACCAGTGACTCAAAGCCGGGTTGGTTTGCCTATCGGTGCGTTTTTCGGATATAAAACTGATGGCGTATTTCAGAACGAAGATGAGCTTGCTGCATATCCCCATTCATCTTCTGCCGGAGTTGGCGATTTAAGATTCGTTGATGTATCCGGTGATGATAAAATCAGCGATAAAGATCGTACCTATATTGGCTCTCCTATTCCAAAATTTATTTTCGGACTTAATCTTGCCATGGATTATAAAGGGATTGACTTTTCTCTTGACATCCAGGGACAAACCGGAAATAAAATCTTTAACGGAAAAGAAGCTGTACGGCCTGACCCGTATAACTTTGAGAAACACGTGTTTAATCGCTGGACCGAAACAAAACCAAGTAATACTGAACCCAGAGCCTCATGGGGTGGTTATAACTATATTCCATCAGACCGATTTATTCAGGATGGTTCATTTGTACGCCTTCGAAACGTAACCTTAGGGTATACTTTACCTCGGTCAGTTTCTGAAAAACTATTTGTTGACAGGTTAAGAGTATATGTAAAAGGTTCAAACCTCTTGACTCTGACTAAATATACCGGATATACCCCGGAAATCGGGAGTGACAAGATATTGTCGAATGGCATTGATTCTGGTATCTATCCGGTAACATCTGTGTATTCATTTGGTATTAATCTGACATTCTAAGATATGAAGCCTTTAAAAAAATATTTTATTCCCGGTCTAGCATCCCTTCTGCTTATGGCCGGATGTGAAGATTTCCTTGACAAAAGCCTGCAGGGTAATCTTACACAGGAGTCATTCCCGGTATCTGCAAGTGATGCCCTTCTTGCTACCAATGCTGTTTATGCCACCACCCGCGACTGGAGCTTCAATTCAGGGGGTTTTCCCATTCTCGATGTCATGTCAGATGATGCACATAAAGGAAGTAATCCAAACGATCAGCTTCCAAATGTAGGCCCCTATGATGATTTTTCATTTACAACCACTGCTGACGGTCTTGATCGCTGGTGGGCAACACTTTATTTAGGTATTAAAAGAGCCAATGTGGTCATTGAAAAAATTGACGGTATAGAAATGGATGCCGGTCTGAAAACCCGTTATACCGCAGAAGCACGCTTTCTCAGGGCTGTATTCTACTTTGACCTGGTAAGGGCATGGGGAGAGGTTCCTCTTGTTGAAACCACTGCTCCTCCATTAAAACTTGTCAAATCTGATAAAACCACCCTTTATAATTTTATTATCGGTGATTTAACCTTTGCAAAAGATAATCTTCCCCTGAAAAGTGAATATGCTGACGAAGATCTGGGAAGAGCTACAAGCGGAGCAGCAAAAGCTTTGCTTGCTAAAGTTTATCTTTTCCAGAATGATTTTGTAAATGCAGAAAAGTACGCATTAGAAGTAATTACCTCCGATGAATACAGCCTGGAGTCTAACTTTGAAGATGCAAATAGTTTGCTTGGTGAAAATGGTGTCGAATCAATCTTTGAGGTTGGAGCCCAGAGTCTGGAGGGTAATCCGGGAAACCAGTACGCCAATACACAAGGTGTCAGGGGAACCCCAAACAGGGGATGGGGATTTAACCGCCCGAGTATTGATCTGCGCGACTCATTTGAACCAGGCGATCCGCGCATGCAGTCAACTATTATTTTCCTTGGGGAAATACTTGATGGCGTTGAAATTTTAGGAGACGGTACAACTCCAAATGAAATAAAAGACGCATCCGACAATATCATAGAAATAGAATGCTATAACCAGAAAGTCTGGATCCCCGGTGATAATACTATTACCCAGTGGGGACACAACCGGCGTCTAATGAGGTATGCAGATGTACTGCTTATAGCTTCCGAAGCTCTTAATGAAAACAATAAACCCGACGAAGCACTTGTTTATCTGGAAGATGTTAGGGCCCGGGCACGTGGTAGCAATGACGCCATACTGCCTGAAATAACCGAAACCGATAAAGATGCCCTTCGTGACCTGATCCTTGAAGAAAGAAGGTATGAGCTTGCTCTTGAACAACACAGGTTCTGGGATCTTATAAGAACAGGAAAGGCAGTTGAAGTACTTGGCCCTCTTGGATTTATAAGTGGAAAACATGATTTCTTCCCCATTCCTCAGTCGGAAATTGATATTTCACAGGGAAGCCTTATTCAGAATACTTTTTGGCAATAATAACAATGATCTTTAACCTTTAATTTTTTAAATATGAATAAAAAAAACGTTCTTTTAAGTCTAATTCTTGCTGCTGCTTTTATTGCAGTAACAATAAGCAGCTGTGATAAAGAAGATGAAGCATCACCCTTGAAGCTCGTAAGCCTCGTTGTTGGTGATATTGATCTGAATGGTGCAAGCTCACCAAATACAGTGCCGGTTGAACCTACCATAGTAGCTACCTTTAATACTGACGTTGATGCTGCAACGGCAACCGCTGCAAACATAATCCTGAATCAGGATTATGATGACACTAATATTGCTATTTCTATTGCTGTATCTGGTAAAACTATCACCATTACCACCACCGAACCACTTGGGAACGGTACTTTATTTGAACTAAGTTTTGGCGCAGGACTTATGTCAGCTGAAAAACTTGCCAATACAGCATTCGCACGTACCTTCACAACAATCGGAACATTTGTTCCGGCAGGTACCGTTGCATACTGGAATTTCGAAAATAATGCAAACGATCAGGTTGGCAGTATGAATCCAAAATCAGACGGTGTTGTGGATATTTCATACGTGACATCACGTAATACAGCTGCAGGAAAAGCAGCAGAGTTCAACGGCACTACAAGTATCATTGAGTATGCCAATGGGGATGCACTTGTAGAAACTGAAAATTTTACATTAAGCATATGGGTTAAGGCAATGGAAGCCGGACATGGTCATTTTGTTATTGGTCTGGGTGCCTTCTTTGGTTTTCAATTAGAAATTGGTGGCTCTTTTAAAGAATTCAAAATGCCGGTTATGTTTGAACTGGAAGATGGAACCACAGCAACCGGTGGAGATTTATTGTATAACGGGGATGGTCTGACAAAAGATAATGGGGGATATATTGGAACTACTTTCAACAAAGAAAACGCAGCTATCGATGCCAGTCTTAAAGAAAAATGGGCTCATATTACCTATGTCTATAATAATGAAACCAGGGAGAGAAGTTTTTATCTGAATGGAGAACTTGTTAAAACCCAGGATCATGATTTATTTGCAAATTTAGCCGGCGAACCTGAAATTATTGCAAGCAGTGTAGGACTGAAATATGGAGGTTCTGAGCCAGATGTAAAGAACGAACTTGCTTTTGGATTTATTCAATCCAGGGGTGGTGTAATGTGGGATGCTGAGCCATGGGGAGGATATGATCTGCCAGGAGCAAACCACTTTAAAGGTCAGCTTGATGATGTAAGGGTATTCCATAAAGCACTTACTTCTGTTGAAATCGGACTGATGTATAATTCCGAAAAACCGTAATTATAATTTTAAACTGATTTTGGGGAGGTTCATGTTCCGTGAACCTTCCCAAATCAAATTAAAACCAGACTATTTGAAAAAAATTTTACCCATAGTATTTCTAAGTTTTTCAATAATTTTTATATCCTCCTGTAAAAAAGATAAAGAGGACGATTTTGACTATGGAATCGTCCAGATCTTAAAAGTTAAAACAGGATCCACAAACTTAAATTCCCAGGAAAAAACCACTGGCTTAGAGGTAGATCAGAGTTTTCTGATTTCTTTCAGTAGTAGCATTGACACATCCACAGTACCTCAAAACGTTGAAATCCGTAATGAAAATAATTCCCTGGTAAGTTGCAGTTTTACATATCAGGATGACCAGCGAACGATTGTGATGGCTCCCGATTCCGGCCTTGAAAACTCTACTGACTATTCGCTGATTATAAGTTCAAAAATAAAAGGTAAAAACAAAGAAAGTTTTGCAGGAATAACTTACCTCTTTGCCACCAGGAGTGGCATCTTAAAAGTGGAGCAGATTACACTGAATGGAATCAACTTCAAACCTCCCGCAACTTTAAAAGAAATTTCACTGGAAAACTCAGTATTAATTATCGATTTCTCGGAAGCCCTTAATCCATCAACTTTCCAGACCGCTTTCAGTTTATCGGGCTCCCCAATTCTTTCGTATTCCCTCTCAAATGAAAACCGGAGGGTAACTATTACAATTGAATCAGAACTTGCCGGATATTCAAAATATTACTTTATTATTTCTTCAGGTCTTATAGCAGCCAACGGGTTTACTTTTGAAAGCTTTTCAAACTCATTTTACACAACAGCAGACAACAACCCAAAATTTCCACTAATCAGCGATGAAGAGCTTCTTACCCTTGTCCAGGAGCAGACCTTCAAATTTTACTGGGATTACGCACACCCCTCCTGTGGAATGTCTCGTGAAAGATATGGATCGGGCGATATTGTGACTATAGGAGGCTCCGGATTTGGGATCATGGCTCTTATTGTTGGTGTTGAAAGAAATTTTATTACCCGTTCTGATGTATTACAGAGAATGGACAAAATCCTCAATTTCCTTGAAACATGCGACCGTTTTCATGGCGCATGGCCTCATTGGATTAATGGATCAACCGGAAAAGTTATACCATTTGGAAGCAACGATAATGGAGCCGACCTGGTTGAAACAGCCTTTTTAGTCCAGGGTTTGCTGGCTTTTCGTGAATACCTGAATCCGGGAGATCCCACCGAACAGGAACTTATGAATCGCATAACCACACTATGGGAGGAAGTGGAGTGGGACTGGTTTGCCCGGGGAGGAAGTACTCTCTACTGGCATTGGTCACCTGATAAAGGATGGATAATGAATATGCAAATACGGGGAGTAAATGAGACACTTATTTGTTATGTCCTTGGCATCGCATCCCCAACTCACCCGATATCTGCATCTTCTTACAAGTCAGGTTATATGCAGAATGGCAGTGTAGTAAATAGCAGAAGTTTCTTCGGGTATAAACTTCAGATTGGCTATGATTATGGCGGACCTTTGTTTTTTGCTCACTATTCTTTTCTTGGGCTTGATCCAAGGAATCTTAAGGATCAATATGTTAACTATTGGGAGCAACATAGAAATCACACCCTTGTTAACCGAGCATATTGTATTGCAAACCCGAGAAATTATACCGGGTATGGCGAAAATTCATGGGGACTTACTGCCAGTGATAATCAAAGCGGATACAATGCTCATTCACCAACGAATGATTTGGGTGTAATAACTCCAACTGCTGCTCTATCTTCATTTCCCTATACTCCTGAAGAATCGATGGCAGCATTAAAGTATTTTTATTATATCCTGGGTGACAAACTCTGGGGTCAATATGGTTTTTATGACGCATTTAATCCTACTGTCGGATGGTGGGCCAAATCGTATATTTCTATCGATCAAGGACCAATAATTGTAATGATTGAAAACTACAGAACTCAACTGGTCTGGAATCTTTTTATGGGAAATCCCGAAATACAGAACGCTCTTACGGCCATTGGTTTTACGTATTAAACTGAGAATATGAAATATAAAACTTTAAAAGATGATGCTATCCTTGCTTCTGTTTTAATCTATTCCTGTAAATCCCCTCCTGAACAAGGTGGAATAACAGAAGTGAAGGGCTGAAAGCCCGCAAGACAACAACACAGGGCAGCGCCCTGTGAATGTGAGTGGAAAGCAATAAAGATAAGGCAACAATTACATGAGAATAAATAAAAAATACCCCCGGGCATCCTATGTTGGAATACTGACGATAGTGATACTATTCACAAGCAGCTGCAATAAACCCACATCCAAAAATCCTGCTGAAGAAGTCCTGAATTCCCGAGTCGATTCTGTCCTGGCATTGATGACCCTTGAAGAAAAACTCGGTCAGCTTACCCTGTACACCAGCGACTGGGATGTAACCGGTCCGACCATGAGAGATAATTATATTGAAGAGATCCGCACAGGAAGATGCGGTAATATTTTCAATGCTCATACCGTGGCATATAACAGGAGGCTGCAGAAAATTGCTGTGGAAGAAACCCGGCTGGGTATCCCGCTTCTGTTTGGATATGATGTAATCCACGGTCACAAAACAATTTTCCCGATCCCACTTGCCGAAGCCTGCTCCTGGAACATTGAACTGATCAGAGAATCAGCGCGCCTGGCAGCTGGTGAAGCCGCCGCTTCAGGTCTCAGCTGGACCTTTGGACCAATGGCAGATATTTCCCGCGATCCCCGTTGGGGAAGGGTTTCAGAAGGCTCCGGTGAAGATGCATACCTTGGCAGTCTGATCGCGGCAGCAAGAGTAAAAGGTTTCCAGGGTGATGATCTGGCAGATCCTTTCACGGTGGCAGCCTGTATAAAACATTTCGCTGCATACGGAGCGCCAATTGCAGGAAGGGATTACAATACCGTTGATATGTCGGAAATCAGTTTCCGCCAGGATTACCTCCCTCCCTATAAAGCAGGCATTGAAGCGGGAGCTGTAACCGTTATGGCATCTTTTAATGAATTGTTCGGCATCCCTGCACACGCTAACAGCTTTCTGCTTACAAAGATTTTAAGGGAAGAATTGGGTTTCAGGGGATTTGTCGTTGCCGATTATACCGGAGTAGGTCAGCTGGTGGATCACGGGCTTGCTTCCGACCCCAAACATGCAGGTGAACTTGCAATTCATGCAGGAATGGATATGGATATGCAGTCGGCAATATATATCGACTTTCTGAAAAAATCTCTTGATGAGGGAAAAGTATCAATTAGTACTATTGATGAAGCGGTTAGAAGAATCCTCCGGGTAAAATTCCAGCTTGGACTTTTTGATGATCCATATTTATATTTCGATGATAAACGCGAAGCCGAAGTGTTGTACTCAGAGGAAATTATGGCACATGCGCTTAAATCTGCACGCGAATCGGTAGTTCTGCTGAAAAATGATCCCTTTAAAGGAAAACCAATCCTCCCAATATCAAAAAATACAAAAAAAATTGCAGTTATAGGTCCGCTTGGTAATAACCAGGCCGATATGATCGGCAGCTGGCATGGAGCGGGAGATGCAAGCAATGCAACAAGCGTTCTTGATGGTCTGAAAAAAGAATTCCCTTCATCCAAAATAGAATTCAGTGATGGATGCGATTTTTACTCCCCCGATAAAATGGGTTTTGTCAAAGCCCTGAAACTTGCAACAAATTCTGATATCATTATTGTTGCCATCGGGGAAAAAGAAATTCACAGCGGAGAAGCAGCAAGTCGATCAAATATCAATATCCCCGGAATCCAGGAAGAACTGGCCATCGAACTTATTAAAACCGGTAAACCGGTAATTGTGATAATATTAGCCGAGAGACCCCTTACATTCCCTATGCTGGCAATAAAAGCAAACACCATTTTATACGCATGGCACCTGGGAACCCGGGCCGGAGATGCAATAGCTGATATTATTTCAGGAGATTACAATCCTTCAGGTAAATTAGTGATGACTTTCCCAAGGAATGTGGGACAAATCCCTCTCTATTACAATTACAAAAATACCGGCCGGCCTTTCGATGTGAATAATAAGTACACGACCCAATATCTTGATGTAACCAACGATCCGCAATACCCATTCGGGTATGGTTTAAGCTACACGGGTTTTGAATACGGCCCGCTACAATTAAGTAGTGATAAAATCGGAATGTCTGATTCACTCAGAATTAATTTCACCTTGAAAAATACCGGGGAATATGATGGGGAGGAAATTGTACAGCTCTATATCCGTGACCTTGTTGGAAGTGTTACCCGGCCGGTAAAAGAATTAAAAGGATTTAAAAAAATCTTTTTGAAAAAAGGAGAGCAAACTGAGATTTCTTTTATTCTGTGCAGTGATGATCTCAGATTCTATAATTCCGGCATGGAATACATAGCAGAGCCCGGTGAATTTAAGGTATATGCCGGCGCCAATTCGGTTTCTCTTAAAGAGGGAAGTTTTTCACTCACATACAATTAGCTGATGTTAAAACAAAAAGAATTTAAAAGGATTGTTGTTTTGATAATATTACTGACTGTTTTAATCTTCAGAAGCATAGGTCTGAATGCACAGACATATCTGTACTTTCAGGATAGTCCCGCAACTGATTATTGGGATTTTAGCTGGATGGAGCTGACAGCGCCGAGCGAACTGGAAAGACTGGGCACTGAGCTCAGAAAATTTCCGGTTGAATCGGTTTTGCCAGCACACCAGGGTGTTAACAGTCTGAGGTTAAAATGGCTCTCCAAAGCAGGTGGTGGATGGTTCGCTATTGCAGCAGGGAGTAATTGGACAGAAAAAAATATCAGCTCTACCGACACATTAATGTTTTGGTTATACAGCGTTGAAGGAATTACTGCAAATAATCTCCCAAAAGTTTTCATGGAAGATGTAACCAATAAAAAAAGCACTTTTCACCTGTTGACTCCCTGGATTGCTGATCTGGACCCCGGAGTCTGGAATCGGGTTGCAATACCAATGTCGGAATTCTTTAATGCAGCAGACGGAACAGACTTCACAAAGATCAAAACCATCGGATTCACGCAAAACGCTTCCGACGGAGTTCAGCATACTCTACTTATTGATGATATGAGAGTTTTTAAAGGAGACGGAACATTTCCTCCTGCTTCAAAACCATCAGGAGTGGTTGCAACGGGATATGAAAACCATATTGAGATTTCATGGAGTTTAAATCCTGAAACTTCATTAAATGGTTATGAAATAGATCGTTCACTCGATGGTGGAAATACTTTTACTATAATAAAAGTAACCGACAAAGCCACTACCATTTTTGTCGACTGGGTAAAATCCATGGGAACAACTGTTAATGCTTCCTACCGGGTGAAAGCTCTGAATGAGAACAATGATCCATCAGCACCTTCTGATACGGTTTCAGCCTCAACCAGGGTATTGAATGATGAAGAATTGCTCGATATGGTTGAGCGATATACTTTCCGCTATTTCTGGGATTATGCAGAACCAAATTCTGGAATGAGTCGGGATCGTAACTATCCGGTTGACATGGTTACCTCGGGAGGCTCCGGTTTTGGTGTAATGGCAATCATTGTTGGAATTGAACGGGGCTACATTACCCGTGAGCAGGGCATTGAGAGGATGTTGAAAATATTAAATTTTCTTGAAACATCCGATCGCTTTCATGGGGCATGGGGTCATTTTATTAACGGGAAAACAGGTAAAGTAATACCTTTCAGTACAAAAGACAATGGTGGTGACCTTGTTGAAACAGCCTTTATGATTCAGGGCCTGCTTACGGTACGGCAATATTTTAATGGTACTGATGCTGATGAACAAAGCATAGTTGAAAGAATCACCACCCTGTGGGAAGAAGTCGAGTGGGACTGGTACCGGCAGAATAATCAGAATGTACTCTACTGGCACTGGTCGCCCAACTATGCATGGGAGATGAATATGCAAGTCAGGGGCTGGAATGAGGCTGCTATAGTTTACCTGCTGGCCATTGCATCCCCTACACACCCAGTTCCTGCTTCTCTCTGGAAAACCGGCTGGGCCGGGAATTCTTATTACATTAACGGGAAAACCTTTTATGGTCAAAAACTCAGAGTGGGCTGGGATTATGGCGGCCCGCTCTTTTTTGCACATTACTCCTTCCTGGGATTTGATCCTCGAAACATAGCTGACAGTTATGCCAATTATTTTGATAATAACAGGAGCGTGGCATTGATCCACCATGCTTATGCAAAACAAAACCCAAAAAATTATACCGGTTACGGCGAAGCCTGCTGGGGTATGACAGCGAGCGATGATCCTGACGGGTACACGGTTCATGAGCCAACCTCGGGTCGCGATAATGGCACCATTTCGCCTACTGCCGCTCTTGCATCTTTCCCTTATACCCCGGAAGAATCCATGCTCGCGTTGAAACATTTTTACAGGGAACTGGGAGATAAAACCTGGAACTGGATGGGATTTTATGATGCGTTTAACCAGAAGAGGAACTGGTGGGCGACATCTTACCTTGCTATCGACCAGGGGCCTATTATTTTGATGATCGAGAACCATAGAACACAATTGCTCTGGAACCTTTTTATGAGCAATCCTGAAATTCAACCAATGCTTGATGCAATTGGTTTTACTTCATCGCCTAATAGTATTGAAAATAAATTACAATTACAGGGTTTAAACGCCTTCCCAAATCCTGTTGATTCGGATGGCATGCTCACATTTGAACTATTTCAAGAGGGAATTGTTAATTATGAAATATTTTCCATTAGCGGAGCGAAATTAGCAACTGCTTACTCGCAGGAATACCTTCCGGCAGGAATGCATTCCTTTTCACTATCAAAGTTTAATCTAAACCCAGGAATTTATATTACCAAACTTTATAA
>CAYGFI010000030.1:493-36623 GCA_964349045.1 uncultured Chitinophaga sp. | reverse complement strand
GGAGCGGGCTTGGACTCTCTATTGCAAGTGGATTGGTTAACCTGCTTGGAGGCACAATTTCGGTCGCTTCTGAAAAGGGCAAAGGCTCAATATTTAAATTTACGGTGCCATTCAATGAAACAGAAGTTGCAGAAAAATTTGCACCAGTGGAGGAAAAAAATAGTATTATTACAGGAAAGCCTTTGGTACTAATAGCTGAAGATGAAGAATCAAATTATTTGTACATGGAAGTGGTTTTAAAACAGGCAGGATGCGATTACTTGCTGGCCAAAAATGGTTTCGAAGCTGTGGAACTTTGCAAACAACATACCGATATCACACTGGTGCTAATGGACATAAGAATGCCTGTGATGAATGGACTCGAAGCTACTAAGCTCATTCGTGAATTCCGGCCGGAATTACCGATTATCGCAACCACTGCCTATGCCCAAACTGGAGACGAACAGCGGTTTCTGGCTGCCGGCTGCGATGGCTATCTGACAAAACCTATTAAGAAAGAAAAATTGTTTGCATTAAGACAAAAGTATTTCGGAAATAAAAAAAAGTAACCATTGAGTAAAATATGGATATAGAGCACATGGCTATAATCGAGTAGACGGCTCCGCCAGCCAAAGCTGACGGAGTGCGCCACTCACATGCTTGCGCTGAAGCTTCAGCACAGGCGCCACCACCGTACGTATGCATACGCCGAAGCTTCAGCATAGGCGCTACGGGCCTCGTATATGCTTAGGCCGAAGCTTCAGCATAGGCGCTACGGCGGTTCATTAAACAATAGGAAATAGCGTTGGGGTAAATTTATGAGGAACGATCTTTTGGTACCATGAGAACATGGATTCGTATCCTCTCTTATAAAGTAATTTCACGGTGATAGTAGTATTCAAAATGGGACTTTGGGCGATTGCCCAGCCGCCAAGTCTACTTCTGCTCCACCTGAAGGCGTCGCGATGGTTTACGCCAAGCCTGATGAGGTTCTTTCGTTTCCGTTCCCTCTTCTTCCAATGGTGCCAGATACAATACCGCAAGCGGTTTCGAAGCCATCCATCCAGTTCTTTCAGTTTTTCCTGAATACTGGCCAGCCGGAAATTGTTTATCCATCCACGGTGGATTGCCTTGATCTTCTGTACCCGTTCATCGAAAGTCATGGGGGTGGTTTTCCGGGTTGCCTCCTTTAGCTTGGCTTTGAGCTGCTTCCATCGGCTCTGTTCAACGACTAACTGATATTGGCCTTTTACTCCCTTTTGATAGGTGGGAACAAAACCGTATCCAAGTATCGAAAAGTTTACCGGTCTTCGGATGCCGCTTTTCTCCCGGTTGATCGGCAATTTTAATTTGTCTCTCAGGAAGAGGTAAATTTTGTTGCCTTTCTCCCT
Source organism: uncultured Chitinophaga sp. (assembly GCA_964349045.1). Taxonomy (GTDB): domain Bacteria; phylum Bacteroidota; class Bacteroidia; order Bacteroidales; genus JACJXF01. Next base: position 35,253 of record CAYGFI010000030.1, on the reverse strand, counting down.
TGCTTCGCTTTTGGTTTTGCAGTAAATACTGAAATCATCGGCATAGCGCACAAAACGTAGCCCTTGCCTTTCCATCTCCATATCCAGCTCATGTAACATGATGTTGGATAGTAACGGGCTGATAGGGCTGCCCTGTGGTACGCCTTTTCTCCGTTTGATTAATTCGCCATTTACCCATATGGGCGCCCTTAACCACCTGCGAACAAGATGCATGGTGACGGGGCATTTCTCTTTCCGGTGCAACAAATCCAGTAACAAGCAGTGGTCTACTTCGTCGAAAAATCCCTTCAGGTCTATTTCTACAATGTGTTGATACCCTGAATTGATGTACCCCAACGATTTCTGTACCGCCTGTAACGTATTCCGTTGTGGCCGGAACCCATAGCTGTTCAGAAAACATATACTCGAATTGGGGCATTATTACCCGTGTGACTGCCTGTTGTAGCATCCGGTCTACTACCGTAGGAATACCAAACATGCGTGTCTTGCCGTTGCGCTTGGATATCTCCTTACCTCGTATAGGCTGTGGAATATACTTACCTTCACGTATGGTTTCGCATAATTCTTCCCTGTTCAAATCCAGATAAGATTTCAGCTGACCAACGCTCATACGGTCTATTCCCCCTGCTTCCCTGTTTTTTACAACTCCGGCGCAGGATTCCGTGAGATTCCTTGCTGATAATACATTGTCAATTGTTTGCATACTTCTTCCTCCCCTACAGGCTGGCTCTTCGCTAAAAATATCCACTGGATATTTTCTTTACGCTTAGCCCTCTGCAGCATTTGCCAGTGGCTTCCGCCTTCGGCGGATCCAGTTGGCATAGCTGCTGTTTAATGTTCAACCCTTCCCATGTGTTGGAAGCCATCCCTCCGGTTTTCTGGTTTGCCTTTGGGCTTCGTTCTTCTTTCACAGGTACTATTGTATCTGCTGACTTCTTGTCTTAACTATCTCGTAGTTGACAAGACCTCCCCTGGTAAGAGCTTTTTCCTTCTGCCTATTCCTGTCGCATCTACCTGTTTGTCCTATTGGTATTCATTGGGCTTTGCAATGTTGTGCTTGCTTACCCGGACACACCGGCCTCATATGCGCCGGATTGACATGATGCATATTTTTGCGTCAATCCTACCTGTTCGTCAGTACAGGCGTTTGCAGTCTGGCTTCCTTTAGTGCATATCTCACGGCAAACCACCTTGCGCCTCCGCTAAAGCTTCAGCGACACGCGGTGCCACTTGCTAACACTTCCGGACGTTACCCCGGCGTATAAGGGACTTTCACCCATCGGTCGCCATAGGCTTGCCGAAGGCGAAACCTCTGGAAAAAAATCACACTCGTCGTTGCACGAATCGTAAGAAAAATTTGTATTTTTCTGATTTATTCAGAGCTTACAACAAGTGTGCGCTGCATGCTAATGCAGGGCACACACAGCACCTATGCCCAATAGCCAATGAAAGTGCAACTTGGAACCTTGTGCCCCGCAGAAAGTTTGTACCGGATGACAGCGATGGAGTCCGCAAAACGGCTACTGGGCATAGCTGCAAAACGTTTTGTGCCATAATAAAAAACATCGACCATGACCGAAAAGGAAAATATAACAGGCTTCTTAAATAGTTCCAAAGGATTCACAAAAAATCCCTTAGGAATAATAGCCCTTTTTATTTCATTGATTTATGGATTTGCTTGTCTTGTGCTTGGCATAACAGGTAATAATCTTGAAAAGGATGAAAGATTTATACTTATTATTTTTCTTGTTTCCTTTCCGATTATTATATTAATTTCCTTTATTATTCTTGTGACAAAACATTATAGAAAACTTTATAGTCCATCTGATTTTAAAGATGAGAAAAACTACCTTGAGACAATAGACATCAATTATCAAAAATCAAGGATTCAAAATCAAGTTATCGAATCAAAATCTCAATTAGATACTTTTCCTTCTTCATCCACAATTGTTAATAAAATAGACAAATATAGAGATTATCTAATCGTAGAAAATTTGATTTTACGAATTGTTGAAAAAGACTATAATTTGCCTTTAAGACGAAATGTAAAATTCAAAAAGAGTGAAAGTACATTTGATTGCATAATAGAAGGCAAAGATATTTTCGTTGGCATTGAGATTAAATACTATTACAATATAGAAGAAACGCATATAGAAACTGTATCTCTTCATTTAAGAAGAAGATTCCACACTTTTCAAAGAATTGCAAAGGAATACTATCCAGACAGACAGCGGAAGTTTATTCTTTATATTGTACATGATAACAATATTGATAATTTAAAGAATAAATTAACAAGACTATTTGAAAATGAGAATTGTTTGGAAATTGAACTTAGATTTTATGAATACAAATTTTTATTAGACAAGTTTGGATTTGATAAATAAATTACGGCACACAATAAATAGGACTCTGAGCGGTCTGCAATGCCTGTCCCGATTTATCGGGAACCCAGCGATGAGTCCATATTGAACTACAACCGCCGGATTAAATGCTATGCACTTAGCGACGGTTTTTAAGGGTTTTTGTTATAAACAGATAAGCCGTTCTTTGAAGAAAAACTCATTAAAGCGCTGAGAAAGCGCTGTTTGCTCTTTATTTCGGTACAAAAAAGGCTGATTTTTACACCGGATTTTGAATTAATATTTCTGCTGGTGAAAATTGCCTCTTGATAATTTAAAGATTTTTATAACCTTATTTCAAATCCAATTCAATTTAAATAGCTATATTTATTTGTGAAAAATGAGTTTTTACACAGACTCGCATTGTGTGCCAGTTTAGGAAACCAAAGCGGCCGCGGGATTCCGAACATTGATTGATAGAAAAGTATACGTCCAAATTGTGGAACCCGAGAGGCGGAACGCCGGATTACCCGGATTTTAATGAATGAAATTTATAATCGTCAGCTGATTGAAAATACAGAACAATGCGGAATCCGGCTATTACAAATCCGAACAAAAAAATGAAGTGAAAACTGGAAACCGGCACACATCATGAATTACCGGCAATTGCAAGGACACCCCAACATTAAACAGACAGACAACTTAAGAGAAAATGCAAAAAATAGTTAATTTTAACAAATGATAAGTACAGACAAGAATAACAATCAACCGTTGGCTGAAGTATTCGGCTTTCCAATTTATAATCAATCAGAAAGAGCAATTCGTTATCGTGAAAACAAACTTTGCCCTTTCAATAACATTGTATCAAACTGCACGAAAAATAGTATTGAATTCCCATTAGGCGTATGTAGCCTTAACCAAAAAGACAAACCAGTAATCATTTGCCCAATCCGTTTTAGGGAGGATTGGAAAATTGTTAGTGATGCAGCAGCATTTATATTTGATGACAAGACAACATGGACTCAGGTTGGGGAGGTAAGATTAAAAGATAAGTTTGGCAAATCGGCAGGTAATATTGACTATGTTTTGGTTGCCTATGATGACAAAGGTAGAGTGCTTGACTTCGGTTCACTTGAAGTTCAGTCAGTTTACATTTCTGGTAATCTTACAGGGCCATTTTCGTCTTACTTGGAAGACCCAACTGCTGACTTTAGTTGGACTCAGGCATTCAAATATCCCAAACCAGACTATCTTTCATCCTCAAGAAAACGTCTTGTTCCACAAATAATTGCTAAAGGTTCTATCCTTAAACAGTGGGGCAAAAAGCAAGCAGTTGCTTTGCAAACTGCATTTTACAACACGTTACCACCATTACCCGAAGTTGACAAAGCTAATGCAGACTTTGCGTTTTTCCTATACGACTTAGTTCTTTTAAAGCAAGAGAAACGATTGGAAATCAAACTTTCCAGAGTAGTTTATACCAAGTTTGCCAGTGCGTTGCAGCAGATTGCAAAATTTGAAGCTGGCTCAATTACCGAGTTCACTCAATTATTGCAAAAGAAACTAGATGCAAAACGTTCAGGCGCTTCAGATTTTATTAACCTTGAAAACATGGTTGTAGAATGAATAAACAGTTGACTATGTTTGATTTATGCGATAAGAGCAATAGGACAGCAATTATAAACGTTGCATCCGTTCCACAGCGAAGTCCATTTCGCTATCCAGGAGGAAAAACATGGCTTGTACCAACTGTAAGACAATGGTTAAAGCAAGAGAGAAAAACTGTTTCAGAACTAATAGAGCCATTTGCAGGTGGAGGTATTGTTAGCCTCACCGCAGCATTTGAGCGATTGGCTGACGAAATTGTAATGGTGGAAAGGGATGAAGAAATTGCAGCCGTCTGGGAAGTTATCCTCAATGATAAGAATAATTGGCTTGCCGACAAAATATTCTCATACGACCTGACAATTGACAATGTAAAAGCAGAGTTAAACAATCCCAAAAAAGAACTTCATGATATTGCTTTTTGCACAATTTTAAAAAACAGGATTTTTCATGGTGGCATTCTTGCCAAAGGTTCTGGTATGATTAAAAATGGCGAAAACGGGAAAGGCATTGCTTCCCGTTGGTATCCAAAAACTCTACACGACAGAATTGTTGCTATTAGTTATGTAAAAGACAGAATTAGTTTTAAATCAGGTGATGCTTTTGAAGTGTTAGAGCAAAACCTAGAAAACGACAAAGCATACTTCTTCATTGACCCACCTTATACAGTGGCAGGAAAGCGCCTTTACACTTATTTTGACATAGACCATGAACGACTTTTTGCATTGGCTGTCCGGCTCAACGGTAAATTTATGCTGACCTATGACGATACAACCGAAATACGGCAACTTGCAGACAAATATAGACTTAATTATAGGATAATCCCGATGAAGACAACGCACCATTTACAAAAAAACGAACTTATTATTTCTGACAATTTCTCATGGTGGACAGAAAGCTACAGCCGGTAATAAATAGGACTCTGAGCGGTCTGCAAGACCTGTTCCGATTTATCGGGAACCCAGCATTGAGTCAGCGCTTCGGCAGCGCTCAGTATAAATGCTTCGGCCCTGCTCAGCAAATATGTTGAACTATACTTCGACAATGCTAAGTGCACCGTACCCGACGATCTCAGGGGTTGGATTACTGATTTTACCGAAGTATGCGCTTATTTCCAATAGATTTCATTTTAAGTGGCTATATTTATTTGTAAAAATGAGTTTACGCACAACTTATCCCTTGTGAACAAAAAAATAATTGAAAGCAAATAAAATGACATCAACTGAACTTACTGAATGGTTATTGGACAGCGATGTCTCTGTTCAGTACCAGGTTTACCGCGATTTGTTGAAAACCGACAGGCCGGATTTAAAAGCGAGAATTGCCACCGAGGGGTGGGGTGCAAAATTTTTGTCTTTGCGCAAAGGATCAGGTCATTGGGGAATGGGTTTTTACCAGCCTAAATGGATTTCAACTCATTATACCCTCCTCGATCTGAAAAACCTTGGCATTCCAAATCAGAACAGGGATATTGATGCTACTTTGGAAAAGATCATTCACGAAGAGAGAGGATCCGATGGGGGGATCAACCCGGCCAGGTCAGTATCAAAGAGCGATGTGTGTATCAACGGGATGTTTCTGAACTATGCCTGTTACTTCGGAATAAATGAGAATCATTTGAAACCTGTTGTCGATTTTTTACTTTCGCAACACATGGCCGACGGAGGATTTAATTGCCGGTTAAACCGGTATGGTGCAACACACAGCTCCCTCCATACTACAATTTCTGTTTTGGAAGGGATAACAGAGTATTCATTGAACGGATATACATATCGCCTGCAGGAGCTTATGAAAGCCGGAGAAGACTCAATACAGTTCCTCCTGGAGCACCGGTTGTTTAAATCTCACAGAACCGGCGAGATCATCGATAAAAGGATGCTGATGCTTTCGTACCCTTCCCGCTGGTATTATGATATTTTAAGGTCTCTGGACTATTTCCGGTATGCAGGGATTGGTTTTGATGAACGGATGTCTGATGCAATTGATATTTTAATAAAAAAACAACAGGCCGGCAAAACCTGGCCTCTGCAGGCCAGGCACCCCGGTCAGACCCATTTCGAAATGGAAATCCCGGGTAGGCCCAGTCGATGGAATACATTGAGAGCTCGAAGAGTTTTGAATCATTATAATATTCATATTTAATATTATGAGTGTCGGCAATGATTTTCTACCTATATAAAGTCCCTAAAGGGACTGATCTCGTTTAAAGTTAACCATTACAAGCTTGATACTTTTTTTCAAATATGAAAACTTGTTTATGTATCTTTCCCGAGAGTCATTAAAAATAAATTGAGTGTCGGGAATCAATAATAATATAGTTAGAGATTCCTCTCCGCCTAAGGCGGATCGGAATGACAGAGTATTGTAGGTGACAAAAGGTGGAAGGGAGGTGATTTGCTTTGACAAATCTCCTCCCTTCCACTCCGATGAAAAAAAAGGTGTCATTCCGAATGAAGTCCCGATTTATCGGGACGAAATGAGGAATCTCAAACTTAAAGTGTAAGTTATTTAATAAAAAACAGATTTGTTCATTTCCCAAATTATTCATGATTGCCGATACTCAAATAAAATAATATTAAAATTCTGATCTTATACTTATAAAAATTTGAATTTATGCAAAAATTCAGTTTAAGCATTGCACTAATTGTAGTGATAACCCGGGCTTTATATTCTCAAAATGTAAATGACTCATTAGTCCTATTTTCTGATCTGAAATACCATTCAGAATTTGAAAAAAGCGCTGTGACAAACTTTTTTGAGGCGAAAAAGGACACTTTTAAATTATTTCTCGCTATCGATGAAGAAATGACTTTTGAGAAAGCAAATGGTCATTACAAAACGTATCTCAGGGTTTATGATTTATTTCAGGAGAAAAAAATTGATACGAAAAAGATCAATCCAAAAATTAAAATAAGTTATTCAACGGTTCACAGCCGATTTCTTAATAAGTATGTGGATGATGTGTTTTTTTCTGATATGTTTAAAACCGGAATATATAATTGCGTAACGGCTTCCATGCTTTATTCAATGGTATTTGATCAGATAAGTATTCCTTACAAGCTCATGGCCTCCTCTAACCATGTTTACCTTGTTGCAAATCCGGGAACAAAATCTGTTGTTATTGAGACAACAAATCCCGGTTTTGAGAAAGCTATCTTCACAGGTGAGTTTAAACAGCAGTATGTATTCTATCTCCGGAGTTCCAAGCTAATCAGTGAGTCGGAGTATAAAAGCAAATCAGTTGAAGAGATTTTCGAGGAGAAGTTTAATGAAGTCAAGGAAGTTGAGTTCAGTAATCTTATCGGGTTTCAATATTACAATAAAGCCTTAACCAACATCCGGAATAATAATATTGAAGACGGTTATGAACTTTGTCAGAAGGCGTATTTTTTCTTCCCCGATCAGCAGGTAAAAACCCTGCTATATACAGGTTTATTGCTCCGGCTCGATAAATGTAAATTCGAAAAAGTAAATGAAATTGATTACCTGGCTCAACTCGCACGCTTTAAAGAAATAGATATTAATATTCTAACCGGAATATTCAATAATATAATTGCAAATAAGTTGCAGTATACTGATAAGGAGGCTTTTTGCGATTCAATGTATTACAGGTTGAATTCACAAATTACTGATAATACCATCAGGCAAGAGCTAAGCTTTTCATATTTTATGCAAATGAGTTACCGGTATCAATATTCGGATAAGGTTGAACCCTATATTGAAAACGCATTAAAAATAAAGGGCAATCATCATGATGCTAACCTGATAATGGAAAATTTTATTCATAGAAAACTTTCAGATATTTATGATAATATTGCCTTTCTCGATTCCATAAAACTAATGGAACAACGCTACAACTATGAAGAAATACTTAAGGTTTTGAACGAATATGAATTGATAGCATATTTAAGACTGGCGGACGAATCATTTAAAAAGAACAAATCAAAAAATGGTGAGAATTATATAAAATTATTTGAGGATAATTATAAGCCTGAGTTTAAAAGCGGCCAATTACAATATACCATCGAAAGAACCTACCATTCAATTGCCATCTGCTATTTTAAAGTGAATAATAAAACAAAATCAAGATATATGCTGAATCAGGGGTTAAAATATGTACCCAACAGCGGACTCATTAAATCATCAGTTTTCTGACTTTTTGCCATGAAATCATAGTGGCAGGATTTTTTAATTTATTTTTATATCCGCAGTTTAATCTAATCTGTTCCGGATGTCGCGTAAGAATTATTTAATTAAGCGATTCGGGAAGGGTTTTCCCGGACTCATTACCGGGCTGGCTGTTTTTGGAGGAATACTGGCTTTTACAGATCTGAAACCCGGGCATCCTGAAATAACAAGGATGTTTGCCGTTACCTGTTTAATGGCAATATGGTGGGTATCTGAGGCCCTTCCCCTGGCGGTCACAGCTCTTGTACCGGTGCTTTTGTTTCCCCTCATGGGAATTATGGATGGGGCCAAAGTATCAGCAGTCTATTTCAATCACATTATATTTCTTTTTATAGGCGGATTTATGGTAGCGCTTGCCATGGAAAAATGGAACCTTCATAAACGGATAGCGCTCAAAGTTCTTCTCCTGGTAGGGATCAGCCCGGGTAAAATCCTTTTCGGATTCATGCTTGCAACTTTTTTTCTTTCTATGTGGATATCCAATACATCATCAACCATGATGATGATACCAATCGTGATATCGGTTATTGCCGGACTGGAGGATACCCTTGGAAAAGGCTCACTTAACAAATACTCCGTGGGATTACTGCTTGGAATTGCATATGCTTCTTCAATAGGAGGGATGTCAACCCTGGTAGGAACACCTACCAACCTTGTTCTGCCACAGGTTTTAACCATACTGTTTCCCGGTTCCCCTGCTATTGGCTTTACACAGTGGTTCGCTTTTGCATTTCCAATCAGTCTGATGATGTTTATTGCCGCCTTTGTGCTATTGTTTTTAAAATTCCATCCTGATACTAAATGGCAGGGGCTTGATAAGGGAACGTTTATTGCAGAATATAATCTGCTTGGAAAGAAAAGTCCGGAGGAGAAAGTTATTCTGTTCCTCTTTCTCAGCCTGGCATTTTTATGGACCTTCAGAACTGATATTAAGTTCGATACGTTTACTATCCCGGGATGGACAGGGATCTTTCCTTATGCATCATACATCAATGACGGAACCATTGCCATTTTCATTTCTGTACTACTTTTCATTCTGCCCAGCCGGTCGGAACCCGGAGAAAAACTTCTGGATTGGAATACGGCCAATAAGGTTCCATGGAATATTGTTTTGCTGTTCGGCGGAGGATTTGCTCTTGCACTCGGTTTCGAAAGCACAGGTCTTGCCATCTGGTTTGGCGAACAACTGCAATGGACGCGCCTGATCAACGTGTACCTTATTTTAGTCATCATCGTAACATTAATGTCATTCCTTACGGAGCTTACTTCCAATGTAGCTTCAACCCAGATCCTTCTGCCCATATTTGCTGCTCTGGCTGTCAGCAGCGGTAATAATCCGCTTATACTTATGATCCCGGTTACACTTGCTTCTTCCCTGGCATTTATGCTCCCTACGGCCACACCGCCCAATGCGATCATTTTTGGATCAGGGCGAATGCAAATCTCCACAATGGTAAGAACCGGTTTTGTTCTGAACATGATTGGAATAGTCATCATTGTTTTCTATACAATGATAACAGGAAATAGTATTTTTGACATTCAGCCCGGACAATTACCCTTTTGGGCCAGATGAATTTTTATTGTATCCTTCCACCTAAACAATTAAGAATTTTAAAATATTTTCATTCGGGATGTTTGTCTTTTGATTTTTATTACCTTTATCATACTTGTTTAAAAAAAATGTATATCAAATCCTTCTCACCATGAAAATTTTCCTGATTTCCGTTTTTTCCGGGATGGCAATTTTAATGTCCTCCTGTATTGAGAAACAAATTGATGATCCCGATAAGACTTTGAAAGAATTCGATCTTGCGGGCAGCGCACAAAAAGGGCCTTTCATTAATGGCAGCAATGTTAATGTCTATGAGCTTGATAGCGATTACGTTCCAACCGGTAGAAACTTCAACACCAATACAGATGCAAAGGGCTATTTTGAGATTAAAGGAGTGAAACTGGTATCCCCCTATGTGAAAATTGTTGCAGACGGATATTACTTTAACGAAGTGTCAGGCAGCCTCTCGAACGGGGAATTGAGTCTGAGAGCTATCGTTGACCTTTCGGAATTAAATACCATCAATATAAATGTGCTTACCAATCTTGAATTTGACAGGGTTCAGAACCTGGTACACGAAGCAGGGATGACCATTTCAGAAGCTAAAATTCAGGCCCAGGAAGAGTTGCTTAAAGTTTTCAGTCTCGACAGTATTCAGATAGAAAATTCCGAATCCCTTGATATTATTAATCCCGGGGAAGGAGATGCCGTTTTATTGGCTGTTTCGGCTATTTTGCAGGGCAATCGCACCACAGCCGAGTTAAGTAAATTGCAGGCGGATATGATCCTCGATATGAAAGAAGACGGAATTCTCAACGATACCGTTATACAAACCAGCCTGTTTAGTCAGGCAGCAACTTTAAATCTTGATAAAATCCGACAAAACCTTATTGCAAAATATGCTGAATTGGGAATCGTTTTGAGTAACATCAATGATTTCGATAAGTACACCGGATATTTTGTTGAGCATTCAACGTATCATTATTCTTCGCCCTTTGAATTTCCTGTCTCGACCTCCATGGGAGTGAATTTTTTAACCCTTGATAAAGTTGAATTCAATCCCATGGTGAATTATGCCTTTGCCGTGAAGATGCCTGAGGCGGGTAAAATCATGATTAAACTTACACGGATAAATGGCTGGGGATATTGGTTTTATCAACCATTCCTAACATATGGATGGAAGGTCAGTCCGTTAAATTATCAGTCAAATCAACAAACTTTTACATCAGTACTTAACGGGGAGATTATTGATCTGCCGATCTCGTTCTCGGAAACGGGAACGGCATCTGTTGATTATTTTTATAATGAATCAGCGACTCCTTATTTGACCAAAATTATCCATTGGGGAAGCGATATTCACCCCGACGATAATATTGAATTCAGAAGTGATAACCCGATGTGGCAAAACCTGCTTGCTTTACCGGATAGTTCTGTTATTCCAGGCGATTCCTCATATATTGTTGGTGTATGGGGAGGAGATATTTATCATGTTGAGTTTAAACTACATTTTCCCTCTACACTTAGTTTGGAGTTTTTAGATGGCTCCGGTGAATATACCTATACGCTGAGCAACGGGCAGTTAGAATTTGGATTCTCAGGTAAAAACTCATTTTCTGAAATTGAACTAATGATAACAGGGGAGGGACAGGTTGAAATTGAAAACGTTTCAGGATTAGGCAATCAATCTTTTTCGCCCAGAACAATTTTTGTAAAAAAGAATTGAATGACACATATAGAACATAAATAAAAACAGCGCCGGATGCAAAACCATTTAATAACTACAAAGCCAAACAAGATATGGATTAGGATATACCCGATAATATTCCTGTTTCTCCTGGTTTCCTGCCAACCGCGATCCCGGGAAATTCAATTACCGGAAACGGAAAATTTTAAATTCCTGGAATATGACATTTCCCAAATTCAAAAGGGATATACTGAGGGTCTTTTTACCGTTCGGGAGCTTGTTAAAGCTTATCTGAACAGGATAGAGGCGATCGATAAAAACGGACCGGGACTTAACTCGGTAATTTGTGTAAATCCTGATGTCGTACGGATTGCAGAAGAACTTGACAAAGAAATTAAAGACGGAAATATCAGGGGTCCTTTGCACGGAATTCCCGTGATCCTGAAAGACAATATTGATACCCGTGATAAAATGCCAACCACTGCCGGATCCAGGGCGTTGATGAATTCTTTCCCCTTAAAAGATAGTTATGTAGCGAAACAATTACGGGATGCAGGCGCGGTGATAATCGGAAAAGCCAACCTGAGTGAATGGGCTAATTTCCGGGGCGAATTATCAACCAGTGGCTGGAGTGGCAAAGGCGGCCAGACAAAAAATCCCTACGTATTGAGCCGGAATCCCTGCGGATCCAGCTCGGGTTCAGCAGTGGCTGTATCGGCAAACCTTACCATGCTCGCTATAGGCACTGAAACGGATAGCTCTATTGTTTGCCCTTCACATAGCAATGGTATCGTGGGAATTAAACCTACTGTGGGACTTGTGAGCCGGTCTGGAATAATTCCTATTTCCTTTACCCAGGATACTCCCGGACCAATGGCACGTACCGTGAGAGACGCGGCAGTTTGCCTGGGGGTATTAACCGGAATGGATTCAACGGACGAGAAAACATTGTTAAGCGATGGGAAATTTTTACGGGATTATACCCGGTTTTTAAAGGATGACGGGCTGAAGGATAAGAGAATAGGAGTGTACAAACCTTCATTAGGAATAAATTTTAAGGTGGATGCGCTTTTTTCCCGGGCAATCGAAACTATGAAAAGTCAGGGAGCAGTTATTGTTGAAATTGGAGAAATATCCGGCAATGAAGTAAGCAACGCCTCATTCGAAATTATGCTTTATGAATATAAAGACGGATTAAATAAGTATTTCCGGTCCCTTGGAACGGGTTCACCGGTTAAAAGTCTTGAAGATCTCATCCTTTTTAATAAATCAGATTCCGTTGAATTGAAATCTTTCAACCAGAAATACCTTGAAATGGCTCAGGAAAAGGGCGATTTGAATTCTGCAGAATATAAAAAAGCATTAAGCTCAATGATAAAAGGAAGCAGGGAAGAAGGGATAGACCGGGTAATGGATCAGCATGACCTGGATGCAATTATAGCGCCCACAGGAAGCCCGGCCTGGGAAACCGATCTGATTAATGGTGATAGTTACCAGATGGGCAGTTCTTCCCCTGCGGCTCGCGCTGGTTATCCAAATATTACAGTTCCTATGGGCTTTATTGATGGCTTACCCCTTGGAATTTCCTTTTTCGGACGAGCCTGGTCAGAGCCGGCGCTGCTTGAAATAGCCTATGGATTTGAAAACTGCACAAAGCATCGCCGGGCACCTGAATTTCGGATCTCAGATTAATTCAGTAAATAACTTGCTAAAGTATATCTAAAAGGTTTATTCGATTGCAAAAACCTCATAATTTCTGGATTAAGTCTCCCCCCTGGGGGAGATTTAGAGGGGCAAAATCCAGAATAAGTCTTCCTCTCCGCGTGTCGCCGAAGCTTCAGCGGAGGCACTCCGCGTGTCGCCGAAGCTTCAGCGGAGGCACTCCGCGTGTCGCCGAAGCTTCAGCGGAGGCACACTGGGGGAGATGTAGAGGGGCAAAATCCAGAATAAGTCTCCCCCCCGGGGGAGATTTAGAGGGGCAAATCCGATGATTTTTTCCACAAATCAAAGTAATTACAGAAAAATGAACAGAAAACTTCTTGTTTTAGGAATAATCCATGCACTTGTAGGAATAGGAGCCGTACCTGCCGGATATTTATTTCTATCTGAACCTGATGGGTCAAGTATGGGAATGACAACGGATGCGCTTGCAAACTCCCCGTTTAAGGATTATTTTATCCCGGGACTATTTTTACTCATTGTAAATGGAATTTTCAACCTGGTGAACGCGGTTTTGTGCCTGGTAAAATATAGATATGCGCCTTTTTTCAGCCTGATGCTTGGATCTGCAATGTTAGTCTGGGTATTGGTCCAGGTATGGTCAATCGGACTGACACATTTTTTACAACCATCTTACTTTGTTATCGGAATCGTTGAAATTATTCTGAGTTTTTTTATACTTTTCCCAAAAAAGAAATAAATCCTGCTGGCAATTCGGAACAGGTTTTAAATACTCCTCGTGTCGCCGAAGCTTCAGCGGAGGCACACCTCGTGTCGCCGAAGCTTTCCGCGAGCGCTGAAGCTACTCTGCGGAGGCGCTCCGCGTGTCGCCGAAGCTTCAGCGGAGGCACTTCGCGTGTCGCCGAAGCTTCTGCGGAGGCGCTCCGCGTGTCGCCGAAGCTTCAGCGGAGGCACACTGGGGGAGATTTACAGGGGCAAAATCCAGGAAACTTAATACATTCAATAATTGTTTATATTACTAATCGAATTCAATAAAGTTTATGAAAAAACTCCCACTCTGGTTTAACATCCTTTTTGGAATGGCTCTTGGAATTATGTTCGGACTAATTGCAGTATGGCTGAAATGGGATGTTTTTACCAACAACTGGGTGAAACCCTGGGGTACAATTTTTTTGAATCTCCTGAAATTGGTTGCTGTTCCCCTGGTATTTGTATCCCTGGTCAAGGGAGTCTCCAGTCTCAAAGATATATCAAAATTTAAACGAATCGGACTGAAAACTATCGCATTGTATATTGTGACTACTATTTTTGCCATCAGCATCGGTCTTTTATTGGTAAGTATTATCAAACCGGGAAATGTTTTTCCTGCCGAAAAGAAAATCGAGTATAGTCAAAAGTTCAGCAGTAAAGTTGCAGACAAACAATCCGAGGCCGGTAAAATAACCGGGGAGTCTCCCCTGAACTTTATTGTTGAAATTGTACCTGAAAACATTGTTGCAGCAGCCAGCGACAATTCAAATATGTTAAAAGTTATTTTCTTCGCCATCCTGTTTGCCGTTGCCATGATTTTATTACCGGAATCCAAAACTCAGATCGCGGCTTCGTTTTTTGAAAATTTAAATGAAATCATCCTGAAATTAATTGATATGATCATGAAAGTTGCTCCATTTGGCGTTTTTGCACTTATGGCAGCCCTGATAGTTGATTTTTCAGGTGATAAGGAAGTTTTCATGGCGCTTGGAATGTATATGATTACTGTAATTTCAGGATTATTATTTCTGTTACTCATATTCTATCCGGTAATAAACAGGATGATAACAGGAACAAAATATTTGTTGTTTTTAAAAGGTATGTTGCCTTCTCAAATGGTTGCATTTACAACCAGCTCAAGCGCTGCGACCTTGCCGGTAAATCTCAGGCAGTGCATTCAGGAATTTGGCGTATCAAAAGGAATAGCCAATTTTGTATTACCTGTCGGAGTTACCATAAATATGGATGGAACAAGTCTTTACCAGGCTGTTGCTGCTGTTTTTATTGCACAGGTATTTGGTGTTGATCTTACTTTCAGTCAGCTATTGCTGATCGTTTTAACCGCTCTTCTTTCATCAATCGGTAGCCCGGGTATACCCGGTGGAAGTATCGTAATGCTTATCATTGTTCTGAATTCAGTTGGAATACCTGTTGAAGGACTTGCTCTCATCCTCGGTGTTGACCGACCTTTGGATATGCTACGTACGGTCGTAAATGTCACCGGGGATGTAACCGTTGCATCCATTGTTGCGAAAAGTGAAAATGAGCTTAATGTTACAAAAGAGTTAACTCCTTCACATAAAAACGGATAATTTTAAATTGAAAAGCGATAGCTTAAGCTGTTTAAATTTTAGAAACAGGTAAAAACCAGGTGTAATTTTACTTCAATTGAACTATATTGTTTCCGGCACTTTCATATCTGCAAGGAATTCCTTGGTGATGATCTTTCCCAGCAGGAAGAATTTTCTATCCGGATGCCAGAATACATTTTCTCCATCCAAAGAGGTTAAACTTCCATATCCACCTGTATCAACTCTCCCCCTTGGTCCCAGCGGAACACCGTCGTTGTCCATAAACAACTTTGATTTGCTGAACCAGATGGGTTGTTGGGAAGTGGGACGATATTCGCCAAGTGCAATGAATGCAGGTCGCCGGTTTAGTACATAGCCAAAACTCTCTCCTCCCGATGGAACATTGTACTTTTTTCGCAGATCAGGTGTTTTATAGGCCGGGTGATGTATGAGTATGTAACGTCCGTCAGAAAGTCTGTAGACAGGTGTGCAGAAAACCGGAGATATAATTGGTTTGCCATGATCGTGATAAAGCAAAGGTTGGGGTGCTGACCATTTTTCCCCATCGTCATCTGAAATACTGTACCAGATATAATGGGTAGTCGTTCGCATGGTACAAAAAAGGCGATTATCCGGAAGGCGCACAATACTGGGCTCTTCGGCGATACTTAATGCCGGCTGGTCAAAATGTGGAACTCTGAGTGCCCTGTGATCGGACGCGAACCAGGAAATTCTGATATCTTTGGGTTCAGGGTCATCATCTATGTTCTCATATTTCATAAATTCGATGACGGCTTCAGGACGAAACCATCGATCAACACCTTCAGAACTGTGTCGCACGGCTGGACTGATCCATCGTGTAAAGCCGGTAAACCAGCTCCCTTTCAGATCAGGCTGGGGCCTTTGCCAAACGATCCAGTTTGGATGTTTAGAAGGATCAGGATGGTCCCAAATACTACGTTTCATTGGAATAGTCTGAGGTTTAGACCAGGTCAGTCCGTAGTCATCGCTGTAAATGGCGTCCATTGTACCTGTCATTTCATAGTGTACATCAACAATTCCCTGAAATTGATTAAATACAATATAAATTCGTCCGCTTTTAGATAGCAGGGGATAACCCCAGCTTGCCTGACGCAATCCTCGTTCAGGGGGCATTTCCCATTTACCGGGCCACATGCTGGTCGGAATGCTTATTTTATCACCCTGGCCGGCTTTAACACCAACAAGAAATTTGGGATCAGCCCAGGTACGTCCCTTATCAATACTTTTACTGAACATTATGCGATGATCCCGGTGCCCTTCTACTGTACTCTGGGTCCAAACAGCCATCAGGGAGCCATCCGGCCCGGGGAAAACAAGGAAATGTTCATTTCCGGTATCAGCAGTAGAGCCATCAGTACTTTTTGGAACATATACTATGAAGTCGGACCTGGTTCGTGTGATTTCCTCATCAATGTCCGGTAATTGTTCAGGCAATCCTTTATGGTCCGGCATTTCTTCCGTGCCGGCTCTTAATACCGGTTCAATACCGGCAGCTGCAATCAATGCAACGGATTGTTTTAAAAATACCCTGCGTGAATTTTGTTTTTTATACATATTTATATCCGTAAAATGGTAACTAAAATATACCTGTTGCATAAACTCACCTAAAACACTTAATCCATAGAGGGAAATTGAGTTATATTGTACCCTGTTTACAGGGTTCGAATTAATCAGAATTCAGTTTTAATTGACATCCTCTCATAAAAACCTGGCGATTTTCGATTATTGTTTCCGGGAGGAAGTTTGCTTTGAAACATGCATAACAAAGGTACACATCGGACGAATTGGAAGTAGTTTAATTCGTCATTTTGTCCTATTTTTGCTTATTCATGTACTGATTTTTGACTTCTTTCTCACATGTCTGGAAAAATCATCCATCTGATCTGCCTGGTTATCTTGTTACCTCTTCCACTTAGTGCGGAAAACACAACAAATGTTCATTCCATTTCGCGACGTGAAGGATTATCAAACGGCGCTGTGAATACAATTGCCAGGGATGCAGAAGGATACATCTGGTTTGGTACATGGAACGGGTTGAACAGGTACAATGGAAGCATTATTGAAACGTACATGCCCGGAAATAATCCAAATTCAATTCATAATCAGGTAATCCGTGAATTGCAGCCGGCTTTGGCGGGCCCAGTCTGGATGCTTACCAATAAAGGACTTGCTTTGTATGATAATAAAACAGACCGGTTTTCTTCTTTTTTTACCGATGAATCAGAACAGATAAACTATGAATATGACATCGCCTTCAGTCATTCTGATCGTATTGGTACAATGGCTTCAGTATTTGGCCGTGGTATTTTCAAATTTGACAGTATAACGAGGCAATTCGATCAACTCTCCTATAATAGTGGATCACAGCAAATTTCACTTAACATTAAAAGGATTCATATTATTGATTCGTTAATCTTTTATATTTCAGGAACAGGTCAGTTGCTTGTTGAATCTGGCAACAGTTTGCTTGAGATCCTGCAAATCCCTCTGTCAGGTACCCTGACATCATCAATTTCGTTATTTGTCAATCAACGATCTTATATTTTTATTACT
Organism: uncultured Chitinophaga sp.; assembly: GCA_964349045.1. GTDB lineage: Bacteria > Bacteroidota > Bacteroidia > Bacteroidales > JACJXF01. Next base: position 17,289 of record CAYGFI010000030.1, on the reverse strand, counting down.
CAGCGTACCGGTCCTGCAATGATGATTGATATTGACTCACAAGAAGTCCGTCAACTCCGGATCCCTGACGATATAATTACCTCATTTTGTCTTTCAAGGGATAAAAACAGGCTGTGGACCGGAACTGAAAAGGGGAGGTTGTATAGTTACAATTTGAAAACGCTGAATTTCGAAATTCAAAGCAGACTTTCGGAATTGTTTTTAAATAATCCGATTGATACCAGGATATTAAGTATTTATGAATCAGAACCGGATGTTTTATGGATTGGAACTGATGGTAATGGTGTTTATACCTTAAAACTAACTGAATTTCCGAACAGGCGCTTATCGTCAGAACAGATGGCATACCCCATTGTCAGAAGCATTCTGGTAACACGGAAAGGAAATATCCTGGTAGGAACGAAAGGAGGTGGAATTGATCTTTTTGATACAAAGGGTGAACATATCAGGGAAATATCATTAAAAGACGGATTGAGCAACAATTCCGTACTTTCATTGCATGAACGCGATGATGGATCAATTTGGGTAGGTACTGATGGAAAGGGGGTTGATATTATTTCACCTGATTATATGAGTATCAGTAATTTCCCTCGTGACTATAAGAATACCAATTACCTGAACTTTGCATCGGTTTACCGGATACTTGAAGACAGCGATCACAGGATTTACCTGGGAACGAGTGGCTTTGGAGTAATTTCAGTTGAGTTTAATAAATCCGTGCCTTCAGTTCCTATCTCATGTGAACAGCTGATTCTTGATAAAAGTATAACCCCCTCAGGACTTCAAAAACAAATAGTTTATGCTCTCACCGAAGAAAAACCGGGGATTATCTGGATAGGTTCCAGGGGTTTTGGTGTATATCGCTATAATACCATCACTAAAAGAGTTATTAAACAGTATAGCGCCACGACAAATCCTGAACTGATCAGGAACGATGATATTCTTTCCCTGTTTACAGATTCCCTGGGACATATTTGGGTGGGTAGCAGCGCCGGGATTTTCAATCTGGTACCCATATCAGCAGATTCAGTAAGTGGCACGAAATTTAAGATCCGCTCTGATCTTTCTAATAACAGTATTCATGCTATACAACGCGATAATTATGGAAATTTGTGGTTTACAACAAATCATGGCCTTTCATTATTTGATAATTTAAGAAAGAACATCAGGAGCTACAATATCAATGATGGTTTGATAAATATAGAATACAGTGATGGAGCTTCTTTTTTCGATAAGAAAACATCAAGGCTTTATGTCGGGGGGACAATGGGAGTGGATATTATTCAAACAGATGAAATTAAATTCTCCTCCTATTTTCCTCCAATAGCCTTTAACACGTTATTTATCCGGAATGTACCGGTTGAAGTTGGTGTTGGAAATGTTCTTTCATACCGGATTAATCAACAAAAGACACTCAGGCTGACATATAATCAAAATCCTTTTTCATTTGATATTTCCCCCCTGGCATTCTGGGGGCAGGAACGCCACAGGATGTCATACCGGATGGTGAACTTTGATGATGAATGGATTGAAAATCCCCCCAATCAAATCATAACTTTTTCAAACCTGTCAGCAGGTAAATATAAACTCCAGGTAAAAGTGAGTGATGAAAATGGCAACTGGTCAAATGAAATCAGGGAAATGGAAATAATAATTGATCCTCCATTTTGGTTGACCTCATGGGCCATTGCTGTTTATATTATGGTGTTTATCGGAATTCAACTGATCATCTTTACAACCTACCGTAAGCGGGAAGCACGGAAAAAAGAAGCGATACTTCAGGATTTTAAAAAGAAAAAGGAAGATGAATTACAGAGTTATAAATTAGAGTTCTTTACAAACGTTGCTCATGAGTTCCGAACCCCGCTTACACTCATTACATCACATATACATGCACTTCTGGAGGATACCCGTAATAAGGTTGAGAATCCCCGACTCTTAAAAGTTTTCAATAATAGTATTAAACTGCAGAAACTTGTATTGGAAATAATGCAGTTCCGCAAGCTGGAAAAGGGAAAAGAACCTTTGAACATTCAATTCACAAAACCTGTGGAGCTTATTCGCGAAGTTGTTTCAGATCTTGAACTTTTAGCTCAACAAAAGAACATTCAATGTGATGTTATAAGCCTTAATCCCGATATAATATTCAAAACAGATGCGGATAAGTTTCAACGTATTTTTACGAACCTGATTTCGAATGCAATTAAATATAATAAACCCGGCGGATCAGTTAAAGCTGTTATTAAATTTCCTGATTCTCAACTTATTGTTGAAATTGAGGATAATGGTATTGGCATAAAACCTGAGTATTTTCAAAAGGTATTTGAGCCATTTGGTGTTTCCTCTGCAATAAAAAAAGGAAGCTTCCCCGGAAACAGTTCTACCGGTCTGGGCCTCGCTGTTACAAAAGGACTTGTGGAGTTGCTGAAAGGATCTATTTCTTTTGAAAGCAGGCTTGATGCAGGAACTAAGTTTATTTGTACATTTCCTGATGTCCATGATGTAAGCAAAGAAGAATTAAAGAATGATCAATTTCCCGATCTTGCTGAGACTAGTTATACTAATGAATCAGGACAAGACTTCATGATAGGAAATCCCGAAATTTCAACCATGAAACCGCTGATTCTTATTGTTGATGATGATCCTGAAATATTGGTTTTGTTGAAGGATTTCCTGCAGGTTGAGTATAATATAATTTTTGCCGAAAACGGACTGGAAGCATATAACAAAATTCTAATCAGTAAACCTGACCTGATCGTCTCGGATGTTATGATGCCGGAAATGGACGGGATTGAACTTTGCCGAAAACTGCGTGAAAATTTCGACACCAGCCACCTTCCGATAATCCTTCTTGCATCTAAATCTGAAATTGAAGACAGGATTGCCGGTTTAAAAGCCGGGGCAGATTCGTATATACCAAAACCATTTCACCCTGAACATCTGAAAGTACGCATCGAAAAATTGCTCGAATTAAGAGTCAGCATTATGAGTCGCTTCGGTAAGCAGGACGATAATCCCGCGCTTGTGAAAGAGCTTCCTGATCCATTTTTTCAGAAACTTCTGAGTTTCATTGATGAAAATATAGATGATGTAAACCTTTCATCTGAAAAACTATGTGATAAACTGGCAATCAGTAAGTCCTCCTTATATAATAAAACCAAATCTGTTCTGGGAGCAACTCCTCATGGACTGATATACCAGCGGCGTTTAAGCAAAGCGGCTACCCTTCTGAGATCGACTGTCATGACGGTGAGTGAAATTATTGACCAGACCGGTTTTCCAAGCAGAACTCATTTTTATGATTTGTTTAATAAAGCATATGGTTGTTCTCCTTCTGATTATCGAAATAAACCCGTGTTAAAACGGTAAATCCTGTTTTCAATTGAATCCATTTTAGTTACGATTTTGCTTTATCAGATAAAGATTTCTTATCTATTTCAACTGTTTGGTCTTACCGCATCAATTTTTGCAGAAAGTAGTTCATTTTGTACTATTTAGGACAAAATCGGGAATAGAGCGGACACAATTTCTTGGAAACCGGTTGTATTTTTGTAGTCAACTAATCAACCCATATGGATATTGCACAACGATTTTCTCAGAATCCCCTGCTTCGACCTTCTGATCTTAAACCCGGCATTGATGGAATGGAAATTGTTTGTCTGTTAAATCCAGGGGTCTTCCAATTTAAAGGGAAAATATGGCTGTTGTTGCGCGTGGCTGAAAGACCCAGGCAGATTGAAGGTAAAATAAGCTTTCCTGTTTACAATAATAACGGAAATATAGAAATACTGAATTTCGACAAAAATGATCCTGATCTCGATGCATCTGATCCAAGGATTATAAACTATAAGAAAAAAGATTATTTGACCACACTATCATACCTACGTCTGGTCTGCAGCGATGACGGCATTCATTTTTACGAACCGGAAGGATATCCCCCTATTTTCGGGAAAGGGAAACTTGAAACTTTTGGAATTGAAGATTGCAGGGTTGCAACTATGAAAGATGGGTATAATCTGTCTTTTACCGAAGTTTCTGAATTTGGAGTAGGAGTGGGGCTTATTAAAACAACAGACTGGAAGAATTTTGACCGACAGGGTATGATTTTCCCACCGCATAATAAGGATTGTGCAATCTTCGATGAAAAGATAAACGGAAATTATTACGCTTTGCATCGCCCCAGTAGTCCTGAGCTGGGTGGAAATTATATTTGGCTGGCCGAATCTCCCGACCTGATTCATTGGGGCAAACACAAATGTATCGCCACTTCCCGCCCCGGAATGTGGGATTCAGCACGTGTTGGCGCAGGAGCAGCTCCGATTCGTACAGAAAAGGGTTGGCTTGAGATCTACCATGGTGCAAATGATAAGCATCGGTATTGCCTGGGTGCCTTGCTGCTCGATTTAAACGACCCATCCATTGTACTTGCAAGAAGCACTGAGCCTGTTATGGAACCCGTTCAAAAATATGAACAAACCGGTTTTTTCGGGAATGTAGTATTTACAAATGGCCATTATGTGAAAGGTGATAACATATTTATGTATTATGGTGCAAGCGATGAAGTTATTTGCGGAGCCACCTTCTCGATCTCCGGAATTCTCTCAACTCTGACTTAACAGACACGATGTGATATGATAGCTAAATTGACCACCGAATACCGCTTTTTCCTCTCAATGCCGCACAATATGCGTGTACTGCTTATAACCAATATGCTGTATGCACTGGTATTACCGGTTGTTGAAATTTTCATGGCTGCCTATATCATGCGATATTTTGCCGATACAAGCTATGTAGCTATTTTCCAGGTGGCCATGTACACCGGTATTATTATCACTTCACTGACCAACGGATTTTTACTGAAAAACTTTAAAGTTGCCCATCTGTATAGTTTTGGCATACTTCTGAGCGGTTTGTCGATGGTGGGAATGATGTTTGTGAAAGATATTTCTCTTTTTGGATTGGTTATATCAGGCACTTTAATTGGCGCCGCATCTGGTTTCTTCTGGACCAACCGTTACCTGATGGCGCTTACTACTACCACCGATGATAACCGGAATTACTTTTTTGGTCTGGAATCTTTCTTTTTTACGATTTCAAACATTGGGATCCCGCTAATAATAGGGGCTTTACTTGCTTCAATTGACGGATTTCAGATTTTCGGAATTACCTTTAATATATACTATGGTTATCGGATTGTTACAATTGTTGTGTTCGCTATTACTATCCTTGCCTGTTTTTCATTAGCCCGTGGTAAATTCCTTAATCCGGAGCAAAAAGATTTTCTTTATTTCCGCTTCGACAGGCTTTGGAACAAACAAATCGTGCTTGCAGCCCTTAAGGGTATTGTACAAGGCTTCCTGGTTACGGCTCCTGCCATGCTTATTATGAAATATGTTGGTCAGGAGGGCTCACTGGGACTGATTCAGGGAATTAGTGGCGGATTAACAGCTATACTTATATACCTCCTTGGCCGTTTTGCAAAACCGAAACATCGCATACTTATTTTTGGTTTCGGAATTGTCCTGTTCCTTATCGGCACCATTGTTAATGGCATTGAGCTATCCATGTTTGGCGTAATGATTTTTGTGCTCTGTAAAGTGTTTTTTCAACCTCTCCACGATTTGGCATATTACCCCATTATGATGAAAGTAATTGATGTGGTTTCGAAGCGTGAAAACCGTAATAATTATGCTTACATTCTGAATCATGAATTCGGCCTGTATGCTGGCAGGGTATTTGGCCTGGGCCTGTTTATTTTCCTGGCATTCAACATTTCCGAAAACTTCGCCCTCCGATACTCTCTTATAATTGTAGCAATAATTCAGGTGATCTCTATTCCTCTTGCAAAGAATATTATGAAACATTCTTATTCCGCAGAAAAATGAATAAAGTGAGTGCTTTAATTAGTGTTCTGATTTTGCTTACGACTTGTTATTCCTGCAAATTGCAAACAGGAGAACCTGTTGCTCAAACCTCACTGCCACGTATTGATCAAATGCCGGATTTACCACAACCATTGAAAATAATCGACTGGAAGAAAAAAGCAATGCAATTCGATAGTCTTGTTTTCAATTTCAACAACCAGAACTCATACGGACCTTATATATGGCTCGATAGCTCAAGACGGAACATTGACCAGGTAACATTCGGACTATATACGGTGATAGGAGATGTACGCCAGGGACCGAAAAAAAACAAAGGAGAGTTTCACGAAGCTCTGACCTCACTTAATTCTATAATCAGTGCAGGATTAGTTGGAATAGATAAAACAAACCAGCATGGATTCAATTATGTAAAGATGGTTCAGAACTATTTTAACAGTACCACGAAATGGAATATCGTAATGAATAATACTAATCCTGATGTGGCAATGGCAGGTGGGGGTTATGGTCGTGACTGGTGGTATGATGTTTATCCGAATGTTCTGTATTTCGGGGTTGCAGCGCTTTTTCCCGATATTGAGAATACTGAGTTTATCCAGCGAAAAGTAGCTGAGCAATTCTTTAAAGCTGATTCTGTATTAGCAGGTAATTATGATTATTCTTATTTTGATTATGCACTAATGAAAGGCCTCCGGAATAATATACCATGGCAACAGGATGTTGCAGGTGGCCACGCATGGGTGCTATACTCTGCATATCAGAAATTTGGTGATCCCCGTTACCTGCAGGGAGCAAAAAGCTCTGTACAGGCCCTGGTTAACCAGAAAGAAAGTCGATTTTATGAAATTCTTCTCCCTTTTGGAGCATATACTGCTGCCCGGCTTAATGCAGAGCATGGAACTAATTTCGATGTTACCCTACTGCTGAACCAGACTTTTGATGGCTGTCAGTCAAAAGATGGACGCTACGGCTGGGGGGTAATTGCTGAGAGATGGGGCAATTATGATGTGTACGGTTTACAGGGAAGTATTACCGATGGAGGTGGCTATGGATTCTTCATGAATTCAGTTGCAATGGCCTGGCCGCTGGTTCCAATGGTAAAATATGAACCCCGGTATGCAAAAGCTATTGGCAAATATATGCTGAATGTCGTAAATGCTTCCCGGCTTTTCTATCCTGACCAGGTTGACGATGCTCACCAGTGGCTCCCCGGATTAAAAGATATTACCCAAGGAATTATCGGTTATGAAGGTATCCGCAAGGTCGATGATTATAATAATCCCGCATTAAAATCGATCAGCCCTGTATCGATTGGTGACGGACCTAAATGGACATCCGGCCAACCTGAAGAATCCATGTTTAGTCTTTACAGCACTTCCATTGCCGGAGTTTTTGGCGCCATTGTAAAAACGACCGATATTAATGGTATATTAGCGCTTGATTGCAATGCTACAGACTTCTACTCAGAAAACAGGTTTCCGGTTTACCTGTATTTCAATCCCTTTAATAATGACACAACCGTAACATTTTTTTCACATGAAAATGTTGATCTTTTTGATATTGTTTCAAAAAAATATTTGGCCAGGGGGATAAGTGGTGATAAAGGTTTACTGTTGCCAGCTAATGATGCCTCATTACTGGTGGTTCTCCCGGCCGGAACCCGACTCCGATCCGAAGGCTCACATATTAAAGCCGGTAATGTTGTTATTGCATATAAATAACCTGAAAAGTCCAAGTATATGAAATCAAGTAAAATCAATAGAATTAAACAACTGGTATTGTTAGTGATGTTACTCTCACTTTCTGTATCAGTCTTTTCACAAAGAACACTTGAAGGAACCGTTACAGATGCCAAAACCGGTGAAAGCCTTATTGGAGTTACGGTGATGATTAAAGGTACCACTTCGGGTACCATCACAGGCTTAAACGGAGAATATCGTTTAGCGTCTGATCTGTTGACTGATTCATCTGACCTGGTGTTTTCTTATATCGGGTATTCAACTCAGGTGCAAAACCCGGGGAATCTTATCGTTCTCAATATTTCTCTCAGCCCGGAGGAGTTTTTACTTGATGAACTGGTTGTCATAGGATACGGAACAGCTAAGAAGCGTAATGTACTGGGGGCTGTTACCATGGTAGGAAATAAAGATCTTAACAAATTACCGGTCCCTGATGTTGCCCAGGCATTACAGGGTAGAGCAGCCGGGGTGCTGGTAACACAAAATACCGGCGCTCCCGGCGAAGGTGTTTCTGTCAGGATCCGTGGCGCCGGCTCTATTAATTCGAGTAATGAACCGCTTTATATTGTTGACGGTATCGCTACAACTGATGCCCTCAGGATTCTTTCACCGGGGGATATTGAAAATATCACTGTGCTTAAAGATGCTTCTGCTGCTGCTATTTATGGTTCAAGGGCCAATAACGGGATAGTACTTATTACTACTAAAAAAGGGGTAAAAGGTAAAACAAAAGTTACCTATCGCGGGCAAACGGGGTTCCAGAAGGCTACCCGTCTGACAAAAATGGTAAATACCAACGATTATGTAACCGTATATAACGAGGCTGCTACCAACGATAATGCTTATCTTCCGCCAACTCTGCATCGTCGTCTTATAACCCCGGCAGAGGCTTCTGAATTCGATAATGTAAACTATGTTAAAGAACTTCTTCAGACAGCGCCTGTCAATTTTCATGAACTTTCTGTTTCCGGAGGTAATGAATCAACCATTTATATGTTATCCGCTTCTTTTTTCGATCAGTCGGGTACCATAAAAGGAACCGGTTACACAAGGGGAAATGCAAGAATTGATATTAAAACTGATGTAAATAAGTGGTTAACTGCTGGAATAAATATGATGGTGGGAATTTCAAGTAATGATATTATTGGGAGTTCCGGCGATGGTTTAGGAGGTAACGGGGGAAGTGTTATCAGGTACGCATTCTTCAGGAATCCCGCTATTCCTGTTCAGTTTGATGATGGTACCTATGTCGACCGTCCGGCCGAATACTTTGGGAACCAGGTTTATGATTCATTCCTTGGAGATGGATATAATCCGTTAGGAATGAGCCATTATAACGATAACAACCGCAAAGATGACAGCTATCTCGGGAAAATTTTCATTAATGCAAAACTCAGCGATAAGTTACAGTTTACTGCAAACGGAGGGATGGATTATAGAAATACATTTAGCCGTCGGTTTAATCCTACATGGGGCACATTTGAACGCATCAATGCGATTAACGGTTTGAATATCGGGAGTGAAAATATAGCAAACTGGTCCATGAATAACCATTTTAATTACGATACAAAATTCGGTGAATCACATTCGTTTTCAGCTATGCTGGGATTTGAAGCTATTAAAAACACCGGAAAAGGATTGTATGCAAACGACTCGAATTTCCCCATTCAACAGGAAGAACTTATTTTCATCGGGAATGGTATTGGTAATAAAAACAGCAGTCAAAGCGAATATGCTTCTTCACTTGCCTCCTTTTTCGGAAGGGCCATGTACGATTATAAAGAAAAATATTATTTATCGGGAACGCTCCGCAGAGACGGCTCTTCAAGGTTTACCGGAAATAATAAATGGGGAACATTTTATTCGCTTTCTGCCGGTTGGCTGCTAAGCCAGGAGCAGTTTCTTATTGATGTTGAATGGCTTAAATCACTGAAATTACGCGCTGGCTATGGAGCCATAGGTAACCAGGAAATAGACCTCTATGCTTACAGCGACCAGATTTCTCAGTATTTCGACTATCCATTTGGCGGTTTTTCAAATGCCGGCTATGCTCAGACAGCATTGGGAAATAAAAATCTCAAATGGGAAACCAGCTTTCAGTATAATGCGGGAGTTGATGCTGAATTATGGAAAGGTGCATTTGCAGTCTCAGTTGACGCCTTTTATAAAGTTACAGAAGACATGCTGGTAAAAGCGCCCAATCCTCCTTCAGTAGGTTACGCGGAATCAGCATGGATCAACTCCGGATCGGTATTGAATACAGGACTTGAAGTAGAAGCTATTTATCGTAAAATGAAAGACGACTGGAACTATTCAATTGGTGGAAATCTCACATTCCTGCACAACGAAGTTCTTGAATTAGACGCTCCCTTATTTGGCGGAGTAGTGGAGTCAGGAATTTACGCCACCAGGACTGAAGTAGGACATCCAATAGGATCATTTTACCTGCTCGAAATGGAGGGAATCTTCCAGAATCCAACCGATGTTTTGCTTTCAGCTTTCCAGGGAAATGGTATTAATCCCGGGGATGTAAAATTCAAAGATCAGTTAATTGACGGACGTATTGACAACAACGACAGGATTCATATGGGTAGTGCCATTCCTAAATTAATCGGAGGCGTCAACTTTTCTTCAGCTTATAAAAATTTCGATCTGAGCCTGTTCTTCCAGGGTTCTTATGGTAATAAAATTTATATGCAGATTAACCAGGACATTGAGGGGTTTTACCGCGGTTTTACCGTTACACAGCGATATTTTGACGAAAGGTGGACAGGGGAAAACTCTTCCACCACTCAGCCCAGACCTTCATGGACCTCTAAATCCAACAACGCCAGACCATCATCCCGGTTTCTTGAAGATGGCTCATATCTGAGATTGAAAAATCTGCAGGTTGGCTACTCTATCCCTTTAAAGGCACTCAACATTAGCGGTATATCTATTGCCAGGGTTTATGTGTCGGGCACTAACCTTTTTACATTGACCAAATATCCGGGTCTTGATCCTGAAATGACAGTGAGCAATAACTCTCAATCTGAAGGAGATCGTGCAGGGGGAATTGACTGGGGAACCTATCCTTCAGCAATGACACTTATGTTTGGAATCGATGTCACATTTTAAATAGTATCAGGCTATGAAAAGAAATTCTATCAATCAATCAAATAACCGCATATATCAGGTTATGAATAAAAAAAACTCCGGAATCAAATTCCTGATGGTTCATGCTGCATCTGTTATTTTGATTTTCCTTATGACAACTCTGATCTCCTGCGATGATTTTTTAACTGAAAACCGTAAGGGAAGTTTTTCCTCTGACACTTTTTACCAAAATAATATACAGGCCATCCAGGCAATTAATGGCGTGTATAATGCCATTACATTCAGCAGTTTTAATAATGCATTATGGATATTTGGAGACATTGCTTCTGACGATGCTGTAAAAGGGGGAAATCCCGGCGACCAGTCTGAAATAACTTACATTGATGAGTTCAATGCAGATGCCAACAATGGTATTATCAGCAATTACTGGGGATTTGCTTACGAAGCCATTTCCCGTGCCAATAATGTAATTACCAATATTCCGGGTGTGCCAATGGATGAAGATCTCAGGAACCGGATCATTGGTGAGGCCAAATTTATACGGGCATACACTTATTTTAACCTGGTAAACATTTTCGGAAAAGTCCCCCTTAAATTGTTGCCGCAGCTTAGCCAGGAAACAATACATGTACCACTGAGTGAAGTTTCAGATATTTATCAGCAGATTGAAAAAGATCTTAATGATGCTGCTGCGGTTTTACCTGAATCATATAACTCTTCCGAAAAAGGACGCATTACCCTTGGCACTGCACTGGCAATGTTGGGGAAGGTAAACTTGTACCAGGAGAAATGGCTAACTGCAATTTCCTATTTTCAACAGGTTGAAGCTCTCGGTCTTTATAGCCTTTTACCGGATTATGCTGATAATTTCAGGCTGGCCCATGAAAACAGTAGTGAATCAATTTTTGAGATACAACACCTTACAAATCAGGATCCGTTTACCGGTAGCGCCATAAATCAATGGTTTGCACCAGCGCATGAGGGTGGGTACTATTTTAATACTCCAACCCAAAGCCTTGTTGATGCTTTCGAAAGAAGCGCAACTCTTGAGGTTGACCCGCGCCTTGATGCATCAATTGGCCGTGATGGACAAACCTGGTTGAACGGGGATATTTTTAACGCTTCCTGGTCACCTACCGGATTCCTCACAAAAAAGCACCAGCAGCCACTTTCTGAAGTTTCTTCATCACTTAAGGGAGATGGGGATCTGAATTATATTTATATGCGTTATGCCGACCTGTTGTTAATGAAAGCAGAGGCTTTTAACGAAATCAGTAATGCCGATTCAGCAAAAGCTAACCTTAATGAAGTCAGGCAGCGTGCCAGGGCAAGCTTTTCCGGAACGGTACCACCTGATCTTCTTGAAGATATAACAACCTCAGATAATAACCTGCTTAGGACGGTAATCCGAACGGAACGAAGGGTTGAACTGGCCCAGGAATTTCATCGCTATTTCGACCTGATGCGCTGGGGTAAGACAGTTGCAGAAAACGCCCTTGGAGAAGACTTTATTTATGAAACCAAACGATATTTTCCATTACCACAAGCGGAGATAGATGCCAACCAGGCTATAAATCCGTGAGATTAATATATATATTTATTTAAATCCTTAATCAATTAAAACCAAAAATTATGAAAATGAAAAATTTAATGAATGTGCACAGTTTGCTGCTTATGGTATTCATAAGTTCAGCGTTGATCCTTGGATCATGTAAAGATGATGATGAAATCGTCGAAGGCGACAAAACTGCCTTGACTTCTTTAATTACTGAAGCTGACGCAATTGCTGCTGCAGCAACAACGGCTGATTATCCCCAATCTGCAATAACAAGTTTTGGAACAACCCTGCAAACTGTAAAAGATGCAGCTGCGACTAAACTTACACAGGTGCAAATCGATAACCTGGTTACTCAGTTAACAGAAGCTTTAAACACTTTTGATGCCCAGGCTTATGGATTTATTGATGAGTCTCTTTATCTCAATGCCGGCTGGCATTTTGACGAAGGTACCGGTACAACAGCCACCGCTTATTCAACGGTTAAACATGTCGGTACTTTTAAACCGGGAAATAGCGTTATTCTTGGCGCTTCTGCAAAGTCACCCGCATGGGTTTCCGGTGTAAACGGTGGAAATGCTGTTTACCTCGATGGTGGGGCTCACCTTGAAGTTCCTTACACTACTGCCTTCCTTCCTGCAAACTTAACCATTTCAGTATGGGTAAGGCCTAATGAAATTTATGAACACAACTATATCCTTTCACAGAATTACTGGAACGGTTATAAGCTGCAGACTCAGGGTGGTGGTAAACCATTCTTCACTTTCAAAAAAGTTGACGGAGGTATTGTAGATGCCGATAATGAAACAGATAATTCTGTATCAGTTGGTAATTGGAGCCATCTGGTGGTTTCTGTTAATGGAACTTCCAAAGAACTGAAATTCTATGTTGATGGTTTACTTACTAAAACATGGACTCAAGAAACCAAAGGAATTGGACCACTTACTCAAACCCTTACTTCTCCTGATCCTCAGCCATTTATTATTGGTTGTGTTGCAACAGATGCTGAACTGGCTGCAAATTTCATGGAATGGACAAATGCCGATAACCTCGGTTACTTTAAAGGCGCTATTGATGAACTGAAGATTTACAATATTGCTTTAACTGATGGCCAGGTTTCGAAACTCTATAACGACGAAAAACCATAGTAGCAGGATTTAGTTAGTAGATAAATTGTTCTTAAGGGTCAGGCTCAATTGTTTCCGCATATTAATCAGCGGGATATTGAGCCTGACTTTTTTAAAAAGTCCCTTTATTTTTTTTTACATGCTGGTTTTTAATCTGCTTATTAACCAATCCATGATATGACCACCTGCACATTACGAAATTTTCTGATAGTACTGTTGGGTATCCTTTCTCTGCAGTCCTTCTCTCAACAGGGACAATTAAGCATTCCAAGGGTTGATCAGATGCCCGATTTACCCTTGCCGTTCCTGGTAAGGGATTGGAATAAAGTAGCTCGCGATTATGACAATTTTATATTTGATTTTACTAAAACCGGTCAATATTTACCCTTATCTAAATTAGGTACACCAGGTCAGTTTAATTATCCTGACAATACAGCTCTGTTTCTCGATTCATACATAGGAGCAGATGACCATCTCAATCAGGCTGAGGCAATTAACATCTTGCCTGCTATCATCGGCGCTTCTCTTGCCGGGATTAATAAAAGCAACCAGGGTGGAATAAACTGGGTAGCTAAAACAAAAGATTTTTTCAATCTGAAAAATAGTCAGAATGTATACCTGAATAATTATTCAACTACATCAGGGGGCGATTGGTGGTATGATGTTATGCCCAATGTTTATTTTTACCAGTTAAGATCACTATATCCAACTGCTGCACCAGAATTCAATTCTCAGTTTACATCGGTAGCCGATCGATGGTTATACTGTGTTAATCAGTTAGGTGGATCTGAAATACCCTGGTCAGTTCCAAACATGAACTATCGCGCTTTTAAACTTGCTACAGGATTACCTCTTACTACCGGAGTTCCGGAACCCGAATCAGCTGGAAGCATCGCCTGGCTGCTCTATAATGCCTATATTGAAACCGGAAACAGAAAATATTTCGGGGGAGCTCAGCTTGCCATGGACTTCCTGGCCGGTTTTGATTCAAATCCCTCATACGAACTGCAACTTCCTTACGGTACGCTTACTGCCGCACGCATGAATGCACTTGAAGGAACAGATTACCCGCTACAGAAATTGCTCGACTGGTGCTTTAATCGTGGCTCTTTAAGAGGTTGGGGATCCATCATTGGTAACTGGGGAGGATATGATGTATCCGGACTGATCGGAGAAGCAAATGATGGCGGTGATGATTATGCCTTCGTTATGAACGGTTTTCAGCAGGCTACAGCTCTGACTCCGCTCCCTAAATACGACAAACGCTATTCCAGGGCTATTGCCAAATGGATACTTAATCTTACCAATGCCAGCCGGCTATTTTACTGGAATGCCCTCCCACAGAACCTTCAGGATTCATATTCATGGGCTTCACTTTACGATCCGGACGCATGTATTCCATATGAATCAATAAAAGAAGTTTGGTCAGGTAAAACTCCCTTTGCTACCGGAGATGCAATCAGGGGAGGCTGGGCTGGCACTAACCTGTCACTCTACAGCGGATCAAGCGTCGGTTATCTTGCTGCAGTTGTCCAGGCAACCAATGTACCTGAGATCCTCCGGCTCGATATGAATAAAACCGACTTTTATGGAGATAATTCATTGGTTACATACTTATATTTTAATCCAACCCAGGTTAGCAAAGTGGTTGTTGTTAGTCTTCCATCCGGTTCTTTCGGAGTTTATGATGCCATTACCGAAACCAATCTCATATCAGCTGCTTCTGGTTCTATACAGTTAACTATACCTGCCGGGGAAGTGAGGCTTATCCGGTTGTATAATTCAGAACTGGTTCCGGAAGCACGCGATGGTAAACTTTATGCAGGAAATGAAATTCTCGATTACCATTACCAGTATGACTATTCCAAAAATTTAAGGATTAAATCCCTTGTAACCAGTCAAAAAACTATTATAGCTAATACAACATTCGATGCTTATTGTGAACCTGGAAATGTAAATGTTGATGATGTGGTGCATTTTGAATGGTATTTAAATGATGTGCTGGTTGAAAGTCAGAATTTATCGAAAGCAATTATTTCAGCGCCGGGCTTGCCTTCTCAGATTATTCTGAAATGCAGGATCAGTGCAAATGGTCAGACTGCAACAGATACATTGCAACTGCTTATTGTTGAGCGCATACCAATACCACCTGTTGTGAACGGGATTCAAACAAACTCAGGTTACACTGTTTCTGGCGGGTTATCCACATTTACCGTTCTTGTTGAACCGGCGCCAGGTGAAATTCTGAATTATTTCTGGAGCACTTCATCAGGGATATTAAACCAAAGCAGCGGTAGTTCGGTTACCTGGCAGGCGCCTGAAACTCCGGGTGTTTTTGATATTACAGTTAAAGTTGAGAATCAGGATTTGTTGTCTTCCACTGTAAATAAAATAATTCTTGTGAAAGATACCGGTCTCGTTTTTCAAACACCTCTGATATGGTATCCCTTTGATTCAGATAACCAGAATGTTGCGGCAGATCGATTTCATGCTACAGCTACCGGTGTTACAAAAACTGAAGATGCCAGGGGTATGCCATCTCTTGCATATCGGTTTACATCGGGACAAAATATTATTTATACTGCAAATCATGTTGATCTGAATTTCACCGATGTGATTAGCCTGAGTTGCTGGGTAAAGTGCGAACAACTGGGCTCCGAGAGATTTATCATTTCCCACGGCTCATGGCAGCAAAGGTTTAAATTATCTGTAACCCCGGAGGGCATGTTGCGGTGGACTGTAAAGACTTATACCGGTATTTCTGACCTTGACAGCTCTTCTCCTATTGAAATGAACCGTTATTACCATGTCACGGCTCTTTATACAGGTTACTCAATGGAATTATATATTGATGGAGTGCTTGATACATTTAAAACCTTTTCGGGTTCTGTTCTTCCATCCACTAAACCACTTACCATTGGCCGGATGGACAACGTTGAAACTCAATATGCTCTGTTGGGAAGTGTTGATGAAGTGAAATTATGGAACCGGGAAATACCGGTTTTACAGATCGAACAGCTGAAAAGCCAATGGGCGACTCCTGGTAGTATCGTAAATAAAGAACTGACTACAATCATTTACCCCAATCCTGCGGAAGATTTTTTTAATATTGAATTTCCCGGTTCTGAACAGATCGCAAAAATCTCTTTATTTTCTGCTTTTGGTAAAGATGTTTTTATGAATATGTTTCAACAGTCCGGTAACTTAATAAGGGTTGATATTCCTGATACATGCAGTGGACTGCATTTTCTAAAAATAGTTCTGAAGGATGGCAGACAAATAACCGGAAAAATAGTTTTAATGTAAGCGGAAATACGATTTTCCACAAGCTCTGTAGCATACCCCGCAGTTTTCTTACACAAAATTTTACTATATTTACCCATCAGTGTATGTATTT
>CAYGFI010000030.1:0-483 GCA_964349045.1 uncultured Chitinophaga sp. | reverse complement strand
CTAATTAGCTATTTGTAATATTATGATTCAAAATTGTATTGAATCATAATTTGAATTTCATGATTTTAAAATGGTTTTAATGAGTTTAATACTCCACTGCTTGCTTGAGAAAAAAAGTATTCTTGATACATTGTCAGTTCTGCTTCGAAGTAGTTCTTTTAAAATCCGTGATTTGTCAAGCTAAAATTTATGCCATGAATCAATTTAGATTTATTCGAAAAGTCCTTGGTTACATAAACCTCCAAAGTGAGCTTGATGACTATGAAAAGATTCATGAAACAATTGAAAAGGATATTGTTTTTAAAGGCACAAACCTTTGGATTTTGGTATTTGCAATAATTGTAGCTTCTGTTGGACTCAATATGAACTCGACAGCAGTTATTATCGGAGCGATGCTTATTTCACCTCTTATGGGTCCGATTAACGGTATGGGATATAGCATTGCAACCTATAACTTTCCTCTTTTCAAGCTGGCGCTTAAAA
>CAYGFI010000029.1:0-36695 GCA_964349045.1 uncultured Chitinophaga sp. | reverse complement strand
GTATAAATAGCTTAATAAATGGCATATAATCAGACAAATATATATATTTATTTATATAGTATTACAATATTATAATTACTATTATTTGATCATTATTGTATGATTCTGGTATTTGGATTCCATATATTTGCCTTGTACTTTCAAGCTTAAATAAGATGCAAATGAAGAAAATTATTGTTATCGGGAGCTGTAATACGGATATGGTAATAAAGGCCGACCGGCTTCCCATCCCTGGTGAAACTGTTATCGGTGGAACTTTTCTGATGAATCCCGGTGGAAAAGGAGCTAACCAGGCTGTTGCTGCTGCACGTATGGGCGCCCAGGTGACATTTATTTCGAAAACAGGAAATGACGTTTTCGGCAGGCAATCTGTTGAACTCTACAATTCAGAGGGCATTAATACAAAATATATATTTTCCGATCCAAAGAATCCATCAGGAGTTGCATTAATAACAGTTGATGCCAATGGTGAAAATTGTATTGTTGTTGCTTCAGGAGCAAATGCCAGTCTGAGTCCGGCCGACATCCAAAGCGCAAAATCCGAAATTGAAACTGCCGATCTTGTTCTCATGCAACTTGAAATCCCCATTGAAACTGTTGAGTATGCTGCTGAGATGGCTCATAAAAAGGGAATCCCCGTGATTTTAAATCCTGCTCCTGCACGGGCTCTTTCTGAAAAGCTGCTTAAACGTCTTTATATGATCACTCCAAACAAAACGGAAGCTGAGATTCTTTCGGGTATAAAGGTCTCCGACTGGGATCGTGCCAGGAGAGCAGCCGATGTGATTAGTTCAAAAGGAGTGGATATAGTTGTTATTACTCTTGGTTCCTTAGGGGCATTCATAAAAGAAAACAACAGTTATCATAAGGTCGAAGCAGTACATGTCAAAGCAGTTGATACTACAGCTGCTGGCGACTGTTTCTCCGGATCATTATGTGTCGGACTTTCTGAGGGACTATCGATTGTTGATGCCGTTAAGCTGGCTGCAAAAGCTTCCGCATTGACCGTAACAAGGATGGGAGCCCAGTCTTCAATCCCATTCAGAAAAGAATTGACAGCACATGAGTAAATTCAATAAAAAACGCGAACAAACATGAAAAAAACATTAATTTTTTCGACGATTAGATACGGTCTGGTTATTATCAGTCTTACGTTTTTGAATTTCAGTTTCAGCTTCGAATTATCTGCACAAGATATGCAATCCCACACTATCACGGGTGTAGTGAGTGATGCAGCCACAAATAATCCACTCCCCGGGGTGAATGTAACCGTGAAAGGATCACAAACGGGAACCATAACCAACCTCGAAGGAAGTTATTCGATTTCGATTCCTTCAGGCGCTATTCTTGTTTTTTCTTTTATCGGGTATGAAAATATTGAAACCAGCGCCGAAAACAGGACAATTATCGATATCATGCTGAAAGAATCTTTTGAACAGCTTGATGAAGTGGTGGTGATTGGATACGGTTCTGCAACGAAAAAGGAAATTACAGGATCCATTACATCACTGAAATCGGACGATTTCAATAAAGGCGCATTTAATGATGCCATGGGGCTTATCCAGGGAAAAGTTGCCGGATTGGTAATATCCAAGCCTGACGGAGCAGATCCCCAGGGTGAATATGAAATTATTTTACGGGGGACGAATACCTTAACTTCAGGGCAGGGACCGTTGATCATTATTGACGGGGTTGCCGGAGCCGATCTGAAAAACCTTAATTTCGAAGATGTAGAATCTGTTGATGTTCTTAAAGATGGATCGGCTGCAGCAATTTACGGAACCAGGGGAACTAATGGGGTTATCCTAATTACTACTAAAAGAGCAAAATCCGGACAAACTTCAATAGAATATTCAGGTCAGCTTACTACACAGATAGCTCCAAGAGGTGTTCAAACACTGAATGCAGATGAATTCCGATTTGCTATTGAAACGTATGCTCCCGAAAAAGCAGGAAGCATCTATGGAGCCAGCACCGATTGGTTTAAGGAAATTACCCGGAGCCTGCCGGTGAGTCAGAAACACAGCCTGGCAATAACAGGAGGAACCGAAAACTTTTCGCACCGGACCACTTTCAATATTGAGGATAACCAGGGTCTGTTACGAGACAATGAAGCAAAAAAGTACCTTTTTAAGACTAATATTCGCCAAAATGCACTGGATGGAAAGCTTGAACTGGATTATAATTTTATCATGGGAATCAGGAACTATAAACCTGCCAATTACGATTTATTTTACCAGGCATTTATTCAGAATCCCACTCAGCCAGTGTATGATCCGGCAAATACAACTTTTGGAGGATATTCTTCACTTCCTGGGATTGAATATTACAACCCGGTTGCTATGTTAAAGGAGCGTGACAGAAATGGTAAGTCCAATGATCTGGGTCAGAATATCAAAGCTACTTTAAATCTGTTGCAGGGTTTGAAATGGATTAATTTTATTTCCTATGAAGGATCAAGCTGGGAAGAGACTTCCTACAGAACTCAGTTTTATCCCAGCCGGATCGGAAGAGACGGAGAAGCAGAAATCAGTAACGGCGGGAATCATAATCTTCAGTATGAGAGTATGTTAAATTATGCAAAGTCCATCAATAAACATAATATTCAGGCTGTTGGAGGCTATTCTTACCAGGAGTTCGGATCGAACAGCAGCTACATGATCAATTCCGGTTTTGATACGGATATTTTCAGTGTGTATAATATTAGTGCAGGATCGGCTCTTCAGGAAGGATTAGGCGAGATGGGCTCTGATAAAGAATCAAACAAACTGATTTCTTTTTTTGGCCGCGTAATGTACAACTACGATAGCAGATATCTTGCTTCAGCCTCTTTGAGAAGAGAAGGCTCATCAAGGTTTGGAAATAACAACAAATGGGGATCATTTCCTGCAATAAGCCTGGGATGGAGGCTGGATAAGGAAGCATTTATGGAAAATGTTTCATGGCTTAGCCTTTTAAAAGCGCGCGTGGGTTATGGTGTAACCGGTAACCAGGATTTTGCAAACTATAAGTCATTAATACTTATTGGTAGAGCCGGTAAATTCTTTTATAACGGAGAATGGATCAACTCCTATCAGCCTGTTTCCAACCCGAATCCTGACCTGAGATGGGAGAGAAAACAGGAATTAAATATCGGAGCTGATTTTTCTGTTTTTAACAATAATCTGGGCGGCTCTGTGGATTATTATTATCGGAGCAGCACCGATTTGCTATATACCTATAATGTTGCTGTTCCACCCTATCTTTATAAAGAGCTATTTACTAATGTAGGCACAATCAGCAATCAGGGAGTGGAACTTACGTTGAATGGTGCGCCGGTTAAGAAAAGCAGTTTTCAATGGAATACCATTTTTACTTTTACCAAAAATATTAATAAACTGGTGAAATTTTCAAATGATGAGTTTACCAACAGATACATTGATGTAGGTTGGATCGGTGGAGCAATCCCTCTAAATTCACAAAGAATTGAAGAAGGAGAGAGTCTGGGTAATTTCTTCGGACCGGTGTGGATTGATCTGGATGAAAACGGACTGGATCATTTTAAAAACGCAAATCCCATTGGAAAGGTTAATCCTGAAGACTGGGAGGTAATGGGGAATGCCAATCCATTTTGTGTCATCGGGTGGAGCAATTCAATCATATGGAATGACTGGGATTTTGGAATGTCAATGAGATCAAATATTGGAGGGAAAGTGCTGAATCTATACCGGCTTTATTATGAAAACTGGCAGAACATCGGAACAAAAAATATTGTTCTTACTCAGCTTGAGAACCCTGAATTCAAAGGGAATGCTATCTATTCTTCCAAATATGTTGAAAATGCAACCTTTCTTAAACTGGATAATCTTTCCATTGGATACAATGTGAAAGCCAGAATAAAATATGTTAAATCATTTCGACTTTCACTTATGGCTCAGGATGTTTTTTGTCTGACCGGTTACCAGGGATTGGATCCGGAGGTAAATTTAAGCGGCCTCACTCCGGGTATTGAAAGATTATCTTATTATCCCCGGACTACATCAGTAACTTTCGGACTGAACCTTATCTTTTAAACCTGTTAAAACGGACAAGTCATGAATAAGAATTTTGCTATAATCTTAATCTTCACAACAATATTCAGTACATTTTCCTGCACTGATCTGAGTGAAGAAGTATATTCAGATATCCCTTTCGACAATTTTTTCAGGACAGAAAAAGATGTGCTGATGAATGCCGGGAGGGCTTATACCAAACTGCAATCTTTTCCGGAAGAGTTTAGTCTTTGGACACTCATAGAAATGTCGTCTGATGAAATGGTTGCACCCGGCCGTGACGATGGATTTGTTTGGGATAATGGCCGCTGGGATCAGCTGCACAGTCATGCTTTTGAAGCCAATAATAAAATACTCACACTGGCATGGGAGTTTGTATATGAAGGAATCAGTGCATGCAACGAGGTTTTATATGAAACGGAATCATCCCCGATTAATTTCGAGGGAAAAGATAAGATTGTTGCGGAAATTAAGGTTCTACGAGCGTTATTTTATTACTGGGCAATGGATAACTGGGGAAATGTACCTTTCTCAGTTGATTTTACTAACAAGGAACTTCCGCAACAGAAAGACAGAGATTTCATGTTTAATTTTATTGAAACCGAAATTAAGGATAATATTGATAAGCTCCAGGAGCAGCCTGATCTGGCTTATTATGGCCGGGTGACTAAAGGAATGGCTTATGCTCTGCTTGCAAAACTATATCTTAATGCCGGAGAATGGATTGGAATTCCAAAATGGGAGGAAGCAATTTCCGCCTGCGACCAGGTAATTGCTCTTGATGCATATGAAATTGAAGAAGACTATTTCGCAAATTTTAAAGCTCAGAATGATAATTCAAGCGAAAATATTTTTGTCATAGTAATGAATTCCATTTATACCAAAGATAATTTTTACTGGTACACACTTACTCTTAACGATGCAAGCCGACAGACCTTCGAATTTGTAGGTCAGATGTGGGACGAATTTGTTCTTGAACCCGGATTTCTTGATAAGTATTCAGCACAGGATCTCAGAAGAAAGTCATTTCTCTTTGGGCAGCAATACGACATAAACGGAGCGCCCATTTATTTTATTGAGGGCACACAAAATGATACTGTTTGGTTTGAATATACTCCAACTGTCGCCAATTATAAGTCAAGAAAACGTTGGGAAGGAGCCAGGTTCAATAAATATGAGTACCAGCCGAATCTCGAATATTATGTAAACGATATGGAAAATGATTTCGTGCTTTTCCGTTATGCTGATGTTTTGTACACTAAGTTTGAAGCCTTATACAGACTAGGCAGGGCAGGAGAGATGATTTCCGATCCGGAACTCATAAAAATCCGAACAAGGGCAGGTCTTTCAGCTTATAATCTTTCCGATCTCAGCAACCAGGAATTGCTGAACGAGTTGGGGAGGGAGTTTGCCCTGGAGGCTCATCGCCGCCAGGATCAGATCCGGTTTGGTGTCTGGGGGAATTCCTGGTGGAATAAACCAGCCTCCGGACCTAATGCAAAATTGTTCCCGATACCACAAACCGTTTTAAATGTAAATCCAAATCTCACACAGAATCCAAGATAAATTATAATGAAGAAAAATTTCATATATGTTATGTTTGCCCTGCTTTTTATCGTGGGATTTTCACAAAATTCTGCATGCCAGGGAAAAGAGAAAAGCATTTCCCTTGAAGAGATGAAAGATAAGATTGCCGGTGCCTGGATAGGCCAGATGATTGGTAATATTTATGGTTTACCGCACGAAAATAAATATGTAAATGATCCGGGACCAGAAAACTGGCCCTACGGTTATTCCAAAAATCTTGATAAGCTCAAATCCTTTCAGGGAGCATTTTCTGATGATGATACTGATGTGGAATACATGTACCTGCTGCAAATGAATAAATATGGCCCTGAGCCTGCTTATGAGCAATTGCGGGAAGCGTGGATGTATCATATCCGCGACCGCGTTTGGCTCGCAAATCGCGGAGCACTGGGATTGATGCATTTTGGATTTACACCTCCCTTTACCGGAAGTAAGGAATTGAATCCGCACTGGTACCAGATCGATCCCCAGCTTATTAATGAAATATGGGCATTTACAGCTCCCGGAATGGTTCAATATGCAGCCCGGAAATCTGATTTTGCCGCTCGGATCACCAGCGACGACTGGGGTGTTGAGCCAACCATTCACTATGGGGCGATGTATTCGGCCGCATTCTTCGAATCTGATGTAATGAAACTGATACAGATTGGCCTTGAATCACTTCCGGCAAATGGCAGGTATGCTCAAACGGTAAGGAAAATGATATCCCTCTATAAAAAGTACCCCGAAAACTGGATCATGGCAAGGAAGAATATGGCTGATGAATATTATGTGAACGAACCAGACATGACAAAGACCATCTGGAATGCCAATCTTAATGGAGCTTGCGGAATACTTGCCATGCTTTATGGCAAAGGGGATTTTCAAAAAACCCTGGATCTTTCATGCGCCATGGGTTTTGATGCTGATAACCAGGCAGCTACAGTTGCCGGTTTAATGGGTGTAATGTACGGATTTAAAGCCCTGCCGGAAGATTTATACTTACCGGTTGAAGGTTGGACAAAACCCTTTAACGACCGGTATATTAATGTAACACGTTATGATCTTCCTGATGCATCGATACAGGAAATGATCGATAATACAGTCAAAATCAGCCTGGAACTTATTAAGTCCAAAGGGGGTAAAATTTTCGGAAAGCCGGGTAAGGAAATTATCAGTATAAATACGGAGGCAGTTTTTACTCCGCCTCTTGAATTCTATATCGGACCACTTCCACGAATGGAAGTTAATCTTCCTGTGGATTATTCTTTTTACAGCGAGGGAAATAAAAATTTTACCTGGAAACTGTCCGGGGGAGAACTTCCCGGGGGAATTCAATTTGAAAAAGGACGTCTTAACGGTATCCCGCAAAATACAGGAAGCTTTAAGGTCAATATTGAATTAAGCAAGGGTAAACAAAGTATTTCAAAGGAGTTTGAATTGGTGGTAAGAAATCAGAATATTGCTAATACAGCAGATACTGTTTTCACCAATGTAAGAACCCTTAATGAAGCAGTGCTGGACTCATGTTGGTTTACCTTTGGAAAATCAATGTATGCAAAAGATGTAGAAGTCATCCGGGATGGGAAAATTGGAGGGCCGGGTTCTGTTTTTTACAGCCTGGCTGCAAAAGCTAATATCCCGAAAGTCGATTATTTTGGCTATGGCTGGGAAACAGAGCAGGAAATAGATATGATTGCTTTTCACACAGGATGCATGGAAGAATTTGGAGGATGGTTTACATCCTTAAATGTTCAGTATCAGAACGATGATGGCAAATGGAACCCGGTTAAAAACCAATCTTTTAATCATGAGTTACCCGAAACCGGTATTGTGTTTTACCAGCCTCATTTTGTGGAATACCTGATTAGTTTCGACCCTGTTAGAACAAAAGCCATAAGGATTATTGGTGATACCGGTGTTGAATCTCACTGGAACAAATACACAAAAAATGTATCGTCATTTACGTCGATCACGGAATTAAGTATTTATCGAACAACTAAAAATCAATAATGATGAAGTTCCTGAAAAATATACTACCTTACTTATTAATCCTTTTTCTGGTATGTTCCGGATTATTATGTACTCAGAATCAAATTCCAGATCCTTTATCTGAAGGTTCATTTCAATTAAGTAAGGAGGAATTGCTCGATAAGATTAAAGGAGGCTGGGCAGGACAAACAATAGGGGTTGTTTACGGGGCGCCTGTTGAATTCAAATACCAGGGCTCAATAATTGATGAATATCAGAATATTCCATGGGGTGAAGGTTATGTAAAATACTGGTGGGACAAAAAACCCGGTTTGTTTGATGATATATACACAGACCTGAATTTTGTAAATGTATTTGATAAATACGGATTGGATGTTCCAGGGGATTCTATAGCACATCATTGGGCGAATACAGAGTATCACCTGGCCCATGCCAACCAGGCTTCCAGGTATAATATTCTGAACGGAATTATGCCTCCAAATTCAGGAAACTGGACGAATAATCCTCATGCCGATGATTTGGATTTTCAGATTGAAGCCGATTTTATCGGTTTGATGGCCCCGGGCATGGTGAATTCAGTAACTGAAATTGCCGACCGCGTCGGACACATTATGAACAGCGGAGATGGCTGGTATGGAGGAGTTTTTGTTTCAGCATTATATTCTCTTGCGTTTGTGTCGGATAAACCGACATATATTGTGGAACAATCCCTGAAAACCATTCCCAAAGGAACTAAATTTCACGATTGTATTGCTGATGTTGTAAAATGGCACAAAAAATATCCCGGTGACTGGAAAGAAACATGGTTTGAACTTCAAAAGAAATGGAACAAAGATGTTGGTTGTCCAAAAGGGTGTTTTTTATCTTTTAATATTGATGCAAAAATCAATTCGGCTTATGTGGCTATCGGGCTTTTATATGGCAATGGAGATTTCACAAGGTCGATTGATATTGCAGCACGCTGCGGGCAGGATGCTGATTGCAACCCCGCGACAGTAGGCGGCGTTTTGGGTGTAATGTCAGGTTATTCCAATATCCAGGAATTCTGGCTGAAGCCCCTTCAGGAAATTGAATCTTTAAAGTTCGAAGGTTCTCCAATATCACTGAAAACTGCCTATGAATTAAGCATGAAACATGCAATGGGAATGATACAGCTTGCAGGTGGTAAAACAGAAGGCGACAGTATAGAGATTTCCCTGGCAGAACCGGTTCCCGTTGCTTTTGAGCAAAACTTTGAAAATACATTCCCGGTTTCCCGGGATAAAATCGATATATCCTTTACAGATGAATTTTCGTTCGGATTTACCGGAAACGGGTATATTCTTTATGGTAATATGGTTAAGCGTTCAAAAGTTGACAAAGATTATATTGACCGTATTTCCAAACGTCTGGGTTCCGAAGTATTTGGACTTGCTGAACTGCATGATCCTTATGTGGCAGAAGTGGAAATATATATAGATGGAAAACTGGATCAAAAAGTATTATTGCCGATGAAGAACACCTCACGCAGACTGGAGCCTGCATGGAAATACCAGTTGCCAGAAGGCAAACATAGCATCAGGCTTAAATGGCTTAACCATCTTGAAGATTATGAGATCCGTATTAACGATCTGATAGTTTATTCTGAATTTCAACCCAAAAGTAATTTGCCAATTTAATACTAACAATGAAAAAAGTTATCAATCCGATATGTGTTGTTCTGGTTTTATTTCTTGTGGCATCATGCGTCAGCCCGGTTAAAAAGACTATATCATTGCCCGAAACGGCGACATTATCAACCGGGGTATTGAAAGATAAAATTAAGGGAGGCTGGGCGGGACAGACCATTGGTTGTACATTTGGAGGCCCTACCGAATTTAAATTCAGGGGAACCATGATCCAGGATTACCAGAATATGACCTGGTATGATACTTATATAAAGGAGACTTTTGAATCCGATCCGGGTTTGTATGATGATGTTTACATGGATCTTACATTCGTTGAAGTTCTTGAAAGAGCAGGACTTGATGCACCTGCAGATTCATTCGCAATGTCTTTCGCGAAAGACGACTACAAATTGTGGCATGCAAACCAGGCAGCCCGCTATAATATTCTGAATGGCATCATGCCTCCGGCATCCGGTCATTGGTTAAACAATCCCCATGCTGACGATATTGACTTCCAGATAGAAGCGGATTTTATCGGAATGATTACCCCGGGTATGATAAATACCGCAAACCTTTATAGCGACCGTATCGGTCACATTATGAATTATGGCGATGGATGGTATGGCGGGGCATTCATGGCTGCAATGTATTCAACAGCTTTTATTTCTGAAGATATTGATTTTATTATTAACACGGGATTGGAATCTGTTCCGCAGAATACCAGGTTTTACAAAGCAATCAGCGATGTAATCAAATGGCATAAGCAATACCCGGATGACTGGAAACAATGCTGGTTTGAGTTTGAAAAGAAACATACATCGGAAAAAGGTTGTCCTGAAGGAGTGTTTAACTCATTTAATATTGATGCAAGTGTCAATGCTGCTTATGTTGTTATCGGTTTATTGTATGGCGAAAAAGATTTCTATAAAACCATGGATATTTCTACCCGTTGCGGACAGGATTCGGATTGCAACCCGGCAACTGCTGCAGGTATACTTGGCGTAATTTCGGGTTATGATGGGATTCCCGATTTCTGGAAACCGGCTGTTGAATTGGTTAATGATTTGAATTTTCCTTATACTGAACTTTCCTTAAATCAAATTTATGACATAAGCTTTAAACACGCCCTTGCCCTGATTAAACAAAACGGAGGAGAAGAAAACGACGGGTATATCACAATCAAGGTTCAAAAACCCGCAAAATTAAAGTTTGAGCAGTCTTTTGAGGGCATGTATCCTGTTAAAGAACTCCTGGTGAGAAAAGATTATTTGGAGGAAAATATTAAGATTGATTTCATTGGTAATGGTATTGTTATACTGGGAAACGTAAAAAGTCAATGTGGGGAATCAACCAGCGATTACATTGCACTTTTGGATGTTTACCTGGATGGTATAAAAACAGAACAAATCAAAATGCCTTTTGATTATATCGTTCGAAAATATGATATATACCACAAGTATATGCTCGAAAACGGAAACCATGCAGTAGAATTAAAATGGGTGAACCAGGATCCCGATTTCAGGATAACCCTTAAGTCGTATGTTATTTATGCTGATGCTCCCGGTCAGGTCCTGGATCCAAATAAATAAGCAGGATGAAATGAAATTTTCCAAAAAAAAATATGGATTATTCCTGCTGTTTTTTACAATGGTAGCGATGATATTTTCCGGTTCCCGGGGATGTGCCAGAGAGTCTGAAGTTATTGATGAACCATATGTACGACTGATGAAAAACGAAACAATTAAGAGTGAAATATTGGACAGGTCAATAAATTATGCTGTTTTGCTGCCGGAAAACTATAATACTTCAACTGACTCCTTTCCGGTTGTTTACCTGCTACATGGCTTCGGTGATGATGAATCTGCCTGGTACAGTGGCGGACGAATTAACTATTATTCGGATAAATTTTCTTCTGAAATTTCACCCATGATTTTTGTGATGCCGGAAGGGTTTAATTCCTATTATGTGAATAAACATAACGGGAAATTCGCATATATGGACATGTTTACAGAGGAACTGGTTCCTGCGATAGACTCACTGTTCCGTACAAAAGCCGATAAATCCCAGAGGGCAGTAATGGGCTATTCCATGGGAGGATACGGTGCATTGATCCTGCCGGTCCTGAACCCGGATCTGTTTAGCGTAAGTGTTCCCCTGAGTATGTCATTTCGAACTGATGAGCAATACCTCGCGGAACCTGAAAGTGTATTTGATTATCAATGGGGATCAATTTTCGGAGGGACCGGTACCAAAGGGAATTCCAGGCTAACAGAATATTTCAGACAAAATAGTCCTTTTTATTTTTTTAACGGGGGAGAGACTACACAGTTCAATGAACTTAAAATTTTTATCGATTGTGGCGATGATGAAGAATCTTTGTCGGTGACGAATAGTGCACTGCATTGTCTGATGAGAGATAATGAAATCAGGCACGAATACCGGGTCAGCGATGGAACCCATTCCTGGGATTACTGGCATAATTCCCTTCATGAAGCCCTGCTGTTTATTAATAGTGCATTTCAGGGTACAACTTATCCTGATAATCCTGAAAATGAAGATGTTGGCGCCTCTTTTCCTGCCGGGAACATGGAAATAATTAATATCACCGGTACAGATCTTGAAGCAGGAGTGCTACTTCCGCCCGGCTATGAAGCGGTTACAGGGAATTACCCGGTTTTGTACCTGATACATGATTTTAAATCACTGAATCGCGAAGAGAAACGGGCTGACCTGTTCTCCCTGTTATTCAACTCGATGCTTTCAACCAGGCTGACCAAATCCCTGCTTATTGAAATACCTTTTAATGAATCGCTTATCACCGGTGAAACCATTAAGGAAATCATCCTTCAGGTTGATACCGGTTATGCAACAAGGAAACAAAGTCGTGGCAGGATACTTGCAGGAAACAGTGAAGGCGCAGGACTGGCTGCAAAGATCATAGTTACTGATACTGTATCGTTCGCTTCCTGCTGCCTGTTTAATGCATTTCTGAGCGAGGGAACTACCATAAGCAATGGAAATATTTTTTATTACCTTGATGAATGTGATGAGGGTAAATTTTATCAGGAATATAATGGGTTATATGTTGAATTGAGAAAAATGAGGAAAGAGCATGAATACCGGGTAAGGCAGGGAAATGATTCATACCAGGATTTTTTAAACGGACTTTCAAACTCTATGACTGTATTAAAGAAAAGGTTAACTCTTTCAAATTAAATTAATGAAGCGGATCTTTCTTTTATTTACTGTTCTTTTGCCCCTTCAGATTCTGTTTGCAGGGAACAATGTCCGTGTTCAGGAAAGTATCAGTTTTTACAGCAAGATACTGAACCAGGATGTAAAATATTCGGTAAGTCTTCCGATGGATTATTTCAGGACAAAAAACAGTTATCCTGTTGTTTACCTTCTTCACGGATTAGGAGATGATGAGTCATCCTGGCTTGAATATGGAAGGATAACCCAGGCTGCAGACAGGTTAATAAAAAACAGGGAAATAATCCCGATGATTTTTATAATGGCCCAGGGTTTCAGGAATTATTATGTGAATGATCATGCAGGTACATTTTTGTACCAGGATATGTTTACTAAAGAACTTGTACCTTTAATTGACAGTTTATTCCGGACCGTTCCGGGCAAGCATCAAAGAGCGCTGATGGGTTATAGTATGGGAGGTTTTGGAGCCCTGTTGATACCCTTAAAGCATCCTGACATTTTTACTGTTTCAGTACCTCTTAGTATTTCAATCCGCACCGATGCCCAATATATTAAGGAAGACGCGGCAGAATGGGATCAGCAATGGGGCCGTTTATTCGGAGGAGTGGGAAAAGTCGGGGAGGACAGGATAACGGATTATTATAAGGAAAACTACCCGTTTCATATTATTGAAACCACTGATTTACAGAAGTATAGCGATTTGAAAATTTATATCGATAACGGAGATGATGAACAGACTTTGTGCCGCAGTAATGAGGAATTACATATCCTGATGAGAAACAAGTCTTTCCCTCATGAATTCAGGGTTAGAAACGGGGGGCATGAATTTGTTTACTGGAGGGAGGCAATCCCAAACGGACTTCGTTTCATAAGTGATGCCTTTGACGGTAAAAAGTATCGTGGTGATGTTCAGGTTACCCATCCCCCGAAAAAAGGTAAACCTGCAAATAGTATTATTAAAAAATCTTTTTGTATAATTCTTCCCGATGAATATAATTATACAAACCGTAACTATCCGGTTGTATATTTCATGGGAGATTTTAGCATGACTGAAAATGAAAAAATCGGCAGCCTGGTTGGTGGCAGCATAGAAACCGGAAGCCTGCCTCCCTTGATAGTTGTTTTTATTAATGAAAATACTGACATTAGGAAGGTTATCTCTGAAACAGAAAGTGATTATCGCATAAGGAAAGGTTATAGATTCAGGGCAATTATCGCTTATGGAAAATCAGGAAATAATGCGCTGAAACTATGTCTTGATTCTTTGCAATTCACATCATGTGCGATTTTTGATGGGAATCCCGATTATAAGTATGCTGAAAAGGTCCTTAAAGATAGTGACAGGAAGATTAGAACAAGGACATGGTATTATATTGATTCACCGGATAAAGGAAAATATTTTGTGGAAAATGGTTTTTTGCATATCCTTTTCCGTGAATCTGATCTGTATCATGAATACCGGGTCAGGGAGGGTGAGGGAGGATTTGATTGGTTTTTATCCGGACTTTATGATGCTTTGATTTTTACACAAGATAAAATCCATAAATAGATAACATAAACTTAAACTAAAAATTATGAATAAATAAAAACGATAAGGAATTGGTAATTAAATTATTATTAAATTTTTTAAACATAATCTTTCTATTAACTAAACAATTTTATTATGAAAAAAAATCTGTTATTTCTGGGTTTGGCTGTATTACTTGCAGCTGTCGTTTTCTCCTGCAAAAAGGATGATAATGATGATGATGATAAAACCGTACAAGCTTCTCTGATTAAAACCATTACTGTTGATTATGGCGATGGGGTTGAAGGTTATGAATTCATGTATGATGCCGGCAAAAAAATTACCGGTATTAAGAATACCTGGGAGGGTGAGTTGGTTGACACCTTTACTTATGATTATTCAGTTAGTGGCAAACTGACCATAACCAAAGAAGATTGGCCAACTACCTATGATCTGGATGCCAGTGGGCGCGTTACCAAAGAATGGTGGAGCGATGACGAGTGGGCTGCGTATGAATATAATGCAGATGGTTATCTCATCAAGATCATTGAACATTGGGGTGGTGCTGATCACAACAAATTTGATGTGGAAATCACTAATGGAAATGTAACCAAGCACACCCGCTATGGTGATGACGGAGTAGCAAACCGTTACAAAACATTTACCTACACCGCCGGTGATAATGTAAATGACATTCAGCAGGCAAATGCCGTGGATTCAAACTGGAAAACCGTTGGAAACCTCTTTGGAAAGCCCAGTAAAAAGCTGGTTGATTTCCTTGAGTACTGGAATCCCGGTGATGAGGTAAACAAGAAAACCACAACTATTACCTATACTTTCGATGCTAAAAACAGACCTGCAACGATGGTTCGTGCTGGTGACGGATGGCAGGAAGATTATGCTTTCACTTATTACGAATAGCATTTACATAGACTTTTTTTAATTTAGGTTTATAAGGATTATTCTATTGGTTCTGAATGGAAGAAGTTAACTGATATTGTTTCAGTTAACTTCTTTTTAATCCACCTTCTCCGTTTCAGGCGGATTCGGCGGACGAGAAGGTAGTGGTTTAATTTCGCTGCCATCTGTGTCGGAAGCTAAGAATTCCATTTGATACCCCAATGGCTCTGCCTCGGGGTAATTCATTGACATTTATAGTTTCGGAGAATTCATAAAGTGATAAAAGTTTAGTAAGAACCGTTCCTCCCTTTTACAAAATATAAATCGAATATTATTGGAATACGATGACTAGAAAATATATAGGCTTACTAACCGGACTTATTATTTTCCTCGTAATTCTTTTACTTCCAAATCCTCCGGGAATGTCTACAGAGGCAAAGAATGCGATGGCAGTAGTTTCGTTAATGACGGTCTGGTGGATTGCCGAATCAATCCCTGTTTATGCCACCGCTTTTTTACCGCTGGTATTATACCCGATGCTCAGGGTTCTACCTGCTGCCCAGACAGCAGAAAATTATGGTCACAACTATGTTTTAATGATGCTTGCAGGATTTCTTCTTGCAAAAGCAATTGAAAGTTCCAATCTGCATAAGCGGATAGCCCTGGTTCTTATGAGCCTTCTTGGTACAAGCAGGCAAAAGCTGATGTTAAGTCTGATGATTGCCACCGCATTTATTTCTATGTGCATTGCCAATGTTACCACTGCTTTATTAATGCTGCCTATTGCCCTTGCAATTACCACAAGGGATGAAGCAGAGGCTGGCAGAAAGACTTCTTTTTCTACCGCAATGATGCTGGCTACAGCTTATTCTGCGAGTATTGGCGGAGTTGCCACCCTGATTGGTTCACCAACGAATCTTATTTTTCTGGGAATCATGGGAAATCTTTTTCCGGATGCTCCAACCATAAGTTTTCTTGACTGGTTAAAAATTGGCTTGCCGGTCACCATAATTTTTCTTCCCATAGTCTGGTTTTACCTGGTAAAATATTTTAAAATTCAGGGAAGCATAGCCGGCAGCCACGAGATTGTTAAAAACGAATTGCATTCACTGGGGAAAATGAATGCAGTCGAGAAGCGGGTGATGTGGGTTTTTGCCATCACAACCCTTGCCTGGATTTTCAGAGATGATTTAGTATTTGGACGGGTAAAAATTCCCGGCTGGAGTGAGTTACTCGGACTGCAAAATTATGTTCATGACAGCACGGTTGCGATGGCTTCGGCAATATTTTTGTTTGCCCTGCCAGACGGTAAAGGGAAAAGACTACTCGACTGGAAATCGGCAAGCCAGATTCCATGGGGAGTGGTGATGATTGTTGGAGGCGGCTATGCTATTGCAGCCGGATTTCAGTCAACCGGGTTAGCATCCTGGATGGGCAATCAGCTTGCTTTTATCAGTGCATTCCCATTTTGGATCGTGTTGGTTATTGTAGTGGGATTTATCTTATTTTTCACAGAAATTAACTCAAATACAGCCACAGCGAATATCTTTTTACCGGTTTTAGCGAGCATAGCCATCGCTGGGCAAACCAATCCCCTGTTATTAATGATTCCGGCCACGTTTGCCAGTACTTTTGCCTTCATGATGCCTGCCGGAACCGGTCCGAATACCGTGATATTTGCCAGTGAGAAAGTCAGCGTTTCTGAAATGGTGAAATGCGGGTTCTGGCTGAAACTTATCAGCCTGGTAGTACTGACCCTTATTTTGTATTTTATTATTATACCGATATTGAATCTGGAGACGAGGTTGCCGGTTTGGGCGAAATAAATTATCCTTTTGCTTTGAAATAGTGCTTCATGGAACTATAGGATTTTGTCAGTCTTTAACCCTATTCCTGGACGCTTCTTAGATGGATTTAATTCTTTTTTAGCTTTTTCAAGTTGTTTAAGGTATTCAAAGAGCAATAAAATTTTTACATCCAGCATCTTTGCTTTCCAGCCGATTAGGTTTCTTAAGTATTTCTGTGTGAATTAGTAATAATTTGTGCATTTCAATAAAAATGAGGTTCATATCATAGCAACACGGGATCCTTTCAGGTATTCCCGGATGGATGATATTTTAAGAAGCTTATCTTTATTCTCAGCCTCAAGCTTAATTTCCTTATTTCCGCTGATCAATGATTCCAGCGGGATACCAAGATATCTGTTCAACAAGGTAATCATCTTTAAGGTTAATGCCCTTTTCCCGTTTAACACTTCTGATACCCGGGTTTTACCCCCAAACAAGGGAGCTATATCCTGTTGCCTTAAATTCATCTGGTCCATCCTGAACTTTATCGCTTCTACCGGATCCGGGGCGTTCATCTGGTAATGTTCCTGCTCATACTTTTCAATAAGCAGGGATAAAAGTTCTAATTCTTCACCCTTTGGACTTTCAGGTTCAATGACATTCTCTGTGGAGTTAATCAGCTCATAAACCCTTTCGCAAGCGGTATTATATTCCTCCTCTGTCTTTAGTATTTTAGTTTTCATAACGTATTGTTTTTGCATCTATTTTATCATAATCCTCGTGTGTACCAAACCAAACAATAAATACAATCTTTAACTTATATTCAATGTCAACAATTAATCTGTAATCGTTTCCTTTGATATTAAACACCACTCTCTTTGAACTGATAATGCTGGCATTTCTGAATTTCAGTTTTAATTCATTAGCAGAATTCCAATCCGAGTGCTTTGCTTCACACACCCATGCTTTCATTGGCTCTGCTGCCAATCTGAATTTTCTCTGACTACAATAATCAGTGAGCGTTTTTTCTTTTATTACTCTCATTGAATGCAAATATAAAATAAAGTTACCATTTAGGGTAACATATTATAGTTTATTTTGATTTAGATGAAGCCGTATAATTGTTCTTCCGGCATATATTGACTTTCACTGCAAAGATTTCAAATGTGCATTACAGTAATATTGGAAGGTATGAAAGAGGGGACGCTAAGCCTTCGGCCGAAGTGCTTAACAGGATAGCCCAGGCTTTGGATGCTTCACCGGATTATTTAATCAACGCAACCCTGCAGGATAAAGCAGAAAACACGATCACCGATAATGAACTGCTGATCATGTTTAAAAAAGTGGAAAAATTACCGGATGATAAAAAACGGTTGGTTAAGGAGTTTTTGGATTCGTTCCTGTTTAAAGATAATGTTCATAGGCAACTCGCCGGGTAATGAAAAAACCTCGCAGTTAGCGTTTACTCAAACTATTCTATGCTACCAAATTCCCTGACTATTCGACCAAATAATTCATAATAAAAAATAAACTATCAAGTCCGTCTCCTTGCTTTTTCAATATAATCCCCTCCATTTATACTCACCAGTAGCAGTAGGGGTGAATCTGTATATGTAAGTTTGGTAGAATGTATTATAAGAGACCGTATCTTTCAATGATTCAAATCTAGGGTTAATGAGATCTAATGAATCATTTACTAACACGGTTGGTAGATTTGTTGAATCAATTACACACAAAAATACATTGGCAATGTATTCCTCACCAAGTTTTATTCTGTTATTTTTAGCAACAACTACAGACCTATATGCCAAGGATTCTGTGTGTTGTTCACTATCCTCGATGATTCGATTATTTCTTTTCTCATAAAGAAGCAAAGATAATGTTATGATATTTAACAAGATAAGCGCCAGTAAAGCAGCATATATAAGTATTCTATTTTTCATATATTGTTAATTGTCATTAACCGTATTATTATATTGATCAACAACTTTTGCCGAATCTTTTCGATGAATTTTTAGTGTGACAGGAACGCCACTTCTATCCTTACTTTCCCATGAAAACATTTGTTTCCACCTTGTAACAGTTACATTAATACTATCTTTTGGCTGACCATTGGCTTTGGTTTGATCTCCTGTTTTCTCCTTTATTTTCTCATCAGAAGTTTGTTTATTATTTTCATCTTTCTGTTTACCTTTGATTCCTATCATTTTAAAGAAGTCAAAAAGGTTTCCAATATTAAAGGGTGAAGGTGAAAATTCACTCATATCAACCCCCTCTTCTTGATTTTCAGAGGGCAGACCTGATTCCCCTCCCTTACTATTAGTTGAATAGTAAGGAATCCCATTTTTTAATTTCCAACTATTATTATCTTTCGAATAAACTACAGTTCGAGTAGTTGCTTCGCCAAGTCCATCACCTCCTTTATGAGAATTGTAGGTAATTGAATAATATTTTGTCTCATTATTTCTCCATCTATGAAACTCGCCTCCAGTCTTCCTTGCGGTTTTTCTTGCATTTCGAATTTCTTTACTTTCCCAGAACCAATTTCCATCAGGATCAATATTTCTTATGGGATTGTTATTTACATAATTGTAGGGAGATAAAGAAAATCCATTTTCCGCCAATGGGTCAACACTATGCCACCTCCCGATTTGGGGATCGTAAAACCTGGCCCCGTAATCATACAACTCACAAATCTATTTTTGAACCCTTTCTTTCCAAAGTCTGGAGCTTCTTTTCATGTGTAGAACGGCATAAACCAGAACCTTGGATTCAGATTCAATTTTAAAGTATAAAATGTAGGGAAACCTTTTTGTAATAGCTCTTCTGATTCCTTTATATTTATCTTCGTAATAATAAGGATTTTGTTCAATAAAATGTTTTTCGTTTTCTATTGCAATTAAAAACTCATCACCCAGTCCTGCACGATTCTTTTCATACCATGCAATTGCTTCCAGAATATCCTTTTGAGCTTCAATTCTAAATTCTACTAAGAATTTCATAAAATCTTTTTTGCGCTTTTTTTGACCTCTTCCCAACTAACTATATCAATGGGATTATTTTTGTGGGCTTTTAAGCGCTCATCAATTATTTTTTTATGTTCAGTACTTATATCTGATATTTCAGTTTCAATTGCAATGCTATCCCAGATAGTCTGTACCAAGTGTATCCGTTCATCTACACTAAGTTTTAATATTTTTTTTATCTCTGTCATGGTCTCCGTATTTTACTTATTGACAAATTTAAGGATTAATAACTACTTCTGGTTTAAATTAATCTATGATTTTATTCCTTTTAAAAAGCAAACCAGAGTTTGCGCAACATTCCTAATCATACAAACTCATATCCAAAAAAATGGATATCCCCCTTTGGTTCATCTGAATTTAAACTACTCTTTTAGAACTGAAATTACAGCATCCTGATTATAATGTTTAATCTTTCTATTAACTTTTCTTATTCCTTCCGTTTGAACTACCGGGAATTCCTCGGTAGTTGATTGTTCTTCCAACTCTCCTGTTAGAAATATATTGATTAAATGAAGTCCAATTGTATCTGTGTCTTTCTCAAATAATTCAGCCATTTGCCTTTGAGATAACCAAATAGTATCCCCTTCAAGCTTAACCTGAATTTCAGTTTTCCCTTTTGAAGATTTATAAATAACAATATCCGAATTTGACATTGACGCCTGTTTTTTTTTGAAGATCAGAAATTGAAATTAAACAAAATATCAATCTGTTCCAAAAATAAAAACGCCTGTCTCAAACAGATCTGGCCAAAGTGGTAGGGATACATTATACACAAATAGGAAGGTGCGAGACAAAAGGCGCGCAACCTTCTGCCGACGTACTGTCAAAGATGGCCAATGCCCTGGAGGTTTCTTCCGATGACCTGGCCGATAGCTCTTTGACCGATAAGGAATAATATAATCAGGTATCCAACTACTGGTTGCTATAACCCACTTATAAACCATGCTTCCACAATAAGCGGTTTTAGTTAAAGAACTATTGATGGTGGCGGATTTCAGCCACTTAACTCCAATTGCATCGTAAAGGTATGTAATTTCATCATTATTTGTGGTAGAAGTTGTCAGGATTGTATTTGGAAGATTCAGTAGATTGTATTGGACATCAATACCCTTGTTTTTATCTTGCTTCATATTCCCATTAAAATCATAAATAATACTCCTGTGGATCCGTAATGACCTTTAAATGAAAGCCATCGACAAATCCTATGGTACTGTTACCAAGAGCAACGTTATCATCAACTTAAATTAACCGGTTACAAGTATACCCATAACTCAGTTTATCAATTAGTATATTTTGATAATTATGTCGCGAAAGGGAATGGAGTTACTTGCTTATAACAGGAATTTATACTACAGAAACGAATAATTTATATGGATGATCGAAAGTCCAATTAAACCAGTTTTGAAGATTGTGGGGAATAAGTGGGGAAACTATTAGAAAACAAAAACGCAATAAGCTGGATACATGCTCATTGCGTTTTATTATTGTAGCCCGTAGGGGAATCGAACCCCTGTTACCAGGATGAAAACCTGACGTCCTAACCCCTAGACGAACGGGCCATTTTAACTTCCCTTTTAAAAGGGAATGCAAAGATAATTTTAGATTTTGTTCCTGCAAAGGTTTTTGAAAGAAAATTCAAATATACTTTGTCAATAGGTTAGCCAATGAGTATTAATTTTATAAATCCAATAGGCTGGTTTATACCCGGAAATTCCAATACTCATATAATTTTTCCCCCTGAGTTTCAAAACTTTTTACTTTCACACGTTGGTTACAGATAGACAGTTAAAGAGAAGAATTTGGATTATACCGAAGTTGAAACGTCCCTTTGAGATTAAACTTTGGTGATAATTCTTTCGGCAATATTTTTCAGGTTTAGTCCTGAAAAGTTCCCTGAGGTCATAATAAGGAAGATACTGTTTTCGGCCGGCAGATTAACTAATAATTGCTCAACAGCTGAGGAATCCTGCAATACGATAAGATCGTTTCTCTGAAATGCCTGCAAAACCAAGCCGGGAGGAAAATCGGGAAGTTTTTTATGTTTAACTACTTCACTGTCATAAAATACAATAGCGGTATCGGCAAGATCCAGACTTGATTTATATTGAGGCAGAAAATCAGTATTAAGACTGCTGTATGTGTGCAGCTCAAGACATGCAATCAGTTTTTTATCTTTGAATTGTTCGCGGAATGCCTGAACTGTGGCAGTAACTTTTGACGGGGCATGCGCAAAGTCAAGATAAACTGAACAATTTAATTTATGTGCCAGGATTTCCTGCCTTCTTGCAGCTCCCCTGAAAGAAACCATCGAAATAAGGAATTTTTTCTCGCTGATGCCAAGAAGTTTACAAATTTCCATCGCCCCGGTTAAGTTTTGCATGTTATGCCTGCCGAAAATATTCAATGAAATTGCAGTTGTGCCGAGAACAACCAGGGTCTGTTCTTCTGCAATGCAGGAAGCCAGTTCAGTATAGGGATAAAGGTTTAACCTTCCTTTTTGTTTAACTGCAATGCGGTTCAGATGCTCGTCTCCCCCGAAATAAACCAGCGAACCTGAAATCATATTTGCAAATACTTCGAACTGGTGCAGGTAATTATCAAAAGTTGGAAACACGTTCATATGGTCCCAGGCAATCCCGGTTATCAGGCTGATATGCGGTTTGTAGAGATGGAATTTCGGACGCAGATCAATGGGAGAGGTCAGGTATTCATCTCCTTCGAAAATTGCAATTTTATTATTGTCATTTAATTCAACCATGGTATCGAAACCTTCCAGGACCGAACCAACCATATAGTCGAACTGCATTCCGTTAGCCCGAAGGGCGTGCATGATCATGGAAGTAACGGTGGTTTTACCATGACTGCCGGCAATAACAATCCTGGTTTTGTTTTTGGTTTGTTCGTAAAGGTATTCCGGGAAGGAATATATTTTAAGTTTAAATTCCCTGGCTTTAATGAGTTCCGGGTTATCTTCCTTTGCATGCATCCCTAAAATAACTGCATCGAGTTCAGTAGTGATATTGGAAGGATCCCAACCCCATTGTTTTGGGAGCAGGTTATATTTCTGAAGCCGGCTGAGGGATGGTTCAAAAATCTCATCGTCGGAGCCGGTGATGATGTATCCCTTTTTATAAAGGGCGATGGCAAGGTTGTGCATTACGGCGCCGCCTATGGCGATGAAATGGATGTTCATTCAGTTTATTTTCCAGATTTATTTATATTTCAGACAGCAAATTAAACAAATCAATATTGAGATAAATAATCTCCTTTCCTATTTTTTTTGGAATCATAACTCCTAATTTCTCCAATTGTCCTAAATATTTCTTAGAAGTATTAATACTTTTAATGTTCTTGTCCAGCAATTTTTTTGGACTTATATAGGGCTGCTCAAAAATCATTTCAATTGTTTCTTTGCTGATATGGGGCAGTTTCAGATTTACCAGACTGTAGGTTTTTTGAAATAGGTTATCAATACCATTTATTTTATCAATTGTGTAGATAGATGTTTCCTCAACCGCTTTCAACATATAAAGGATCCAGTCTTTCCAGTTTCTCCGGGTGGTTACATTATTAAGGAAGGTGTAGTATTCGTCTTTGTTTTCAATGATATATGCGCTTAAATAGAGAATTGGAACATCTAATAATTTTTTCTGAATCATAATCAGAATACTTAAAATCCTTCCTGCGCGACCGTTCCCATCTCTGAAAGGATGTATAGCCTCAAACTGGTAGTGAGAAACCGCGAGTTTTATTAAAGGGTCATAATTAAAATTTTTATCATCGTTTAAATAGGTGATCAGGTTTTCAAGTTTTTCCAGAATTACTTTTTCACCCCTGGGAGGAGTGTAAACTACGGTACTTCCCAAAATACCACTACCTCTTTTTTTAATAATTGTTTCGGTTTGGGGTGGACGGAT
The DNA here is from genome assembly GCA_964349045.1 of uncultured Chitinophaga sp. Classification (GTDB taxonomy): domain Bacteria; phylum Bacteroidota; class Bacteroidia; order Bacteroidales; genus JACJXF01. The sequence continues at coordinate 13,110 of CAYGFI010000029.1, read as the reverse complement.
TCCATCTTGCACTTCCTTAATTTCCTGGTAAATTTTAACCATTGAGTTTATATTGAACTCATCATTAGCAATTATTTCCTGGTAACCTGCCCACAGAGCCTGCCTGTATCTCAATACTTCTTTTGCATTCCCTTTTAAACCAATGTCATTTCCCGAAAGCGCTATGTATAATTCATCATCAGTTGTGAAAATATTTTCTATTTCCGTACTTGCTTTTGCTTCCCTTAGTGCAATGGTATTTACCAGCATAGCCTGATTTGGGAGTCTTTTAGCAAGTCCTTTTAATTCTGCTAAGGCTTTGTTTGCTTTGTTTACTGCCTGCAGTATTTCAATCGTTACAACTTTTTCATAAGGTGGAGGCAAAAGAGGTAACTGATTATAGGGTTGGTTGCGATCGTATGGGACTTGTTTTGACATTAAATATTGTTTATGTCAAAAATATGATAAAAATGATAGAAAAAATAATTAAACATCAAAATAATTTAATATTTGACATTTACAGGGTGTAAATGTATGTATTTGACAATAAAAGGGACAACTATCAAAATATTAGGAATTCTGACAGGTAAGACTTTTAAGAATAATTAGGGATGTTCAAAAGTTCTGAAAACAGCTCACAGTCAAATGATTAGATATCATTATCTTTAAGAAAAAACCCCGAAAGTGGCCAGACAAGCACAAAATCGGGGTAATTTTCTTAAAACTTAAAGAGTTATGTAGGCTGTTCAGACCGCAAACGCTGTAAGAATCGCAAAACGGTTAGCCCTCTCAGGGGTGGATAGAAAAGCTTCTTAGATATTGTAAATCTGACTGTTATAAACCGTACCAGATGGGAAAGGTGTGTCCGGAAATTTGATTTTGGAAGTCATCTTTACTCCTGAATATCCCTACTTTGGTAAAATCCTCACCCCAAAGGTTTCCACCATTTACTAAGTCCTCTATGATGATTATTATTTATATAAAATTATTATCTAAAAACTTTTGAAAAATAACTTTATATGGTTCGCTGATTGGGATATTTACTTTATCAAAAATAATACGGCCTCGTTCTATAGTTTTTACCTGATGCAGGTTAACAATAAACGAGCGATGTACTCGCATAAAATAATTCTGAGGGAGTTTCTCTTCAAGATGTTTCAAAGTCAATAATGAAAGAATAGGCTTGTTGTTGCCAACTACAATTTTCACATATTCTTTTAGCCCTTCGATATACAAAATATCAGCAAATTTTATTTTTAGTATTTTATATTCTGTTTTAACAAACAGATATTCATCATTTGTATCATGCTTATTTTCAACCTTCTCAATTAGTTCAAAATAGTTTCTTGCTTTTTTTGCCGATTTTAGAAATTCATCGTACCCAAAAGGTTTTAGCAGATAATCTAAGGCATCAACTTTAAAACCTTCGAGGGCAAATTCCTGATAAGCAGTGGTAAAAATAACTTTTTGTTTTTCACCCCACGACTTTACGAAGTCAATCCCCGATAAATCTGGCATTTGAATATCAACAAACATTAAATCGACTTTGTTTTCAGAAATGACTTTCATTGCCTCAAATGCACTTTTGCATACCGCTTTAAGTTCAAGAAAAGGTGTTTTTTGAATATAACCTGCAAGCTGTTGTAATGCCAGAGGTTCGTCATCAATTGCAATGCAGTTAATTTTCATACGCCGGTATTTTCAATTTAACATGAAATTCAGAATTTCGTTCTTCAATAATGAGTTCATAAGTATTTCCAAAAATCAAATCTAATCGTTTCTTAACGTTTGATAATCCAATACCAGAGCTATTGCTTACTTGAACATTTTTTTCAGGCATGCTATTGATACAAGTGAATGTAATTAAATGCATATCTTGTTCAAGGGTAATTTTAATATACGAATTTACTTTATAGCTAACGCCATGTTTAAATGCATTTTCAATAAACGGCACGAACAGAAGCGGGGGTATTTTTACGTTTTTGTATTTTTCTGTTATTGAGAGTTTTACTTTCACTGTCTCATCTAATCTAATCTTCATTAAATCTATGTAGCTTTCTAAAAAATCAAGTTCTTTTTTTAGCGTAGAATTTTCATTATTTGATTCGTACAATAAGTACCTCATCATATTCGATAATTTCACAATCAACTTTTGGGCATCCTTTCCATTAATATCAATAAGTGCATGAATATTATTTAGAGTATTCATGAAAAAGTGCGGACTGATTTGAGCTTGCAAAAAAGTTAGTTCCGACTTAAGGTATTCCTTTTCTTTTTCACGTTGTCTTTGTTCATCTGTGAACCATTTTATGGTAACTTTTATGGCAGTATTTAAACTAATAATGAGTAATCCTATAATAATTTGAGTAAAAAAGCCTAAACCGAAAATTCCTGGCATGGGAGTTTTATGTTCGAATATTGACTTTAGAGGAGGAATGTCATGATTCGAGAATTCCGGAAGTATTTGACGTATAAATTGTTGAAATCCTGTATAAATTAATTCTCCGATTAATGCAGAAGTAATACATAATAGAACTACCAGGCTTACATATTGTGTAATTTTCTTTTTAAAAAGTAAGTTGGGAACAAGCCAAATGGTATTTACAAGAAATAAAATTAAAATTGGAATATTTCTTAACCAATCGGTAAGAAAATGAAAGGAAAAACCACCTGAGCGACTCAGCAATGCAAATATTGGTTGAGCGAGTATAAATAGCCAAATGAAAATGTAAATGGTTATTTCAGAATTTGAAGTTTTGGGAATTACTCGCATTTATATTCTATTTTGCCTTCTCATTTTTTAATTATGTAAAAGAACAGATAAATGATCTATTTTTCAATATTGTTCAACTTTTTCAACCTAATTAATATCGGTACTTAAAGATGTTTTAAGAAAACTGGCGATACTATCAAGGTTGCTGTTTGTATAGAATTTATCATCAACGTGTCCCGCCCCAACTATAATGTGTAATGAAACCCTGCCTGAAGGAATTACTTTTGTGAGGGAATCGGCAAATACTTTTGCCTGAAGGTATGGAATGGTATTATCAGCGGTACCATGTTCGATCCAGAAATAACCATCGTCAGGCGTAATATAAGTTTCTGCATTAAATTCATTGCACAAAGCTTTCTTAGTATGTATAGCTCCCCCGACAAGACCTGATGCATACGATGTGGATGCATCGTAGTCATATCCATTAACACCTAATTTTTTCCATTGATTGTTCATTGTCAGAAAATCGATGCATCCTGATAAAACAACAGAGGCTTTTACTTTACTGGTGTAGTTGTTATTTCCCATTGTCATATCTTCAACAACAGAAACACCACCTGAAGTACCGGCAAGTGCAGCCAATCCTCCGCCTGCCGATTCGCCCCATGTTGCGAACCTGGTTGTATCCATAGAATAAGCAGATGCATTTGCTTTCAAAAAACGTATTGCAGCTTTAACATCATAAATTTGCGCTGGAAATTTAGCCTCGTTACTTAATCGGTAATTAATACAGGCAACGGCAAATCCTCTCGAAACCATTGCTTTTGCATAAGTAGATTCGGGTCCCTTGTCGCCGCCTGAAAATCCTCCTCCGTGAATTATTATTATTGTTGGGTAAGGAGCTTTGCCGGTAGTTGGAATGTAAACATCAAGTTTGTTGCTCGATGATTTTGAGCCATAACTAACATCAGAGTATGATTGAGCCTGAACTGCTGAAAATGCTCCGAATAAAATAAGTTGGATGCATTTAGTTTTGAAAAAATTATTCATCATTATTTTTTAAATTTGATCGGTTTTTATTTATCGCGAGTATTCAAAGTGGTTGTGCTCTTCAAAAAGCCACCTCCATCGAGTGTATAAGTTTTGCCATTAAGAAAGGAATTGCCTGCAAGAGATGAATCATAATACACTGAATGCCCGTTTCCTTTAATGTTTGTAATAGTAGTCCCTGAAATTCCGGCTTTATCTGAAAGTGTGGTTAAATATGAATCATCTGTAACAACCCATGTGCTTGTACCATCTATGGTTATGGCTGCTATATTAATCGACCCTGTCAGTACAGACTTATTTTTTAAAGAAATAGAAACTGAGCTATGATCATCTGAAATAATTTTACCATCTAATACCTGGTTATCAGCCGTTAAAACTACATTTCCTCCATTCGAACCAGCATTTCCCCAAACATCGGCTGCAGCTTTTAGCAATATTGGAGAGCTATTGGTAATGGTTACATCCGATAAATTTATAACACCGGTTGTATTGGATATATAAAATAATGGGCCGGTTGCCGAAGGCCATGAAAGGCTTCCACCAGTCATTGAGAAAACACCACGATTACCAATTGCATCGCCCGACATGCTTTGATATATAAAAACCCCACGGTCTCTAGTACCTTTAGCGGCCGTCATATTTGTATTAGTAAGTGTAATTGTATTAGCCCCCTCAATAACCGCCGCTTCAGCTCCTGCTCCTTTAATTATTGAATTGGAAACGGTAATAGTTCCGGTACTATATAATCCCGGAGAATCTTCTCCTGATGCAATGGCTTCTCCTCCATTAACTACAATTGTTCCTCCCCCCCGGTCGGTTGAAATTGCCGCCCCGTGTGCCCCCGATGTATTTATATAAACATTGTTAAGAGTTAGACTACCTTCTAAAGTAGCGTCAACTCCATGCCCACCTTCTCGCAAACAAATAATTGAATCATTATTCAGGATAACGGATGAGCCCTTTCCGGTAGCGAATACTCCATTGGCGCCAGTTCCACTGGTATAAACAGTACAATTATTTAGAATTATTTCACTGCCCGATTTTGCCAAAACCCCGGCATTTAATCCGAAGAAACTACTTTTTTCCTGTGAAGAAGTATTTCCCGAAGTTGTAATTTTTGAATTTTCTAACGTCAATGATCCCCCATCACTCACTAAAACTCCGGATTCATCAGTTTTGGTGGCAGTATAAACCTGATTTGATTTGTTAACTTTTCCGCCGTTTTGTAAATAGGGTTGACCGAAAACAAGGCAGCTAAACATTACACACAATCCCGAAAGCAGAATTTTTGTTTCCATAATATATTTTATTAAAATGTTTTGAAACTATATGATTTATAAACAAGCGTTACATTGATGAAGATTATTTAAAAAGGTAATTATATGGAAACACAATAAAACAGAAAAATCGAATCAACGTTCAATATGATTTTATATATAGATAGGAGGATTTTATCTATGAATAATGTCAGCTATATTGAGATGGTCTAATGTGACTTGAGTTAAATGAAATCGCAGAAAGGCTATATCAGATAATTCTATTTACCTAACTTATGCAAACGCGTAAGCAGTAGATAAAACAAAAATGGCCCTCATTTCTGAAAGCCTTATTTTCATTAGTCGGCTCGGAGGGGCTCGAACCCTCGACCCTATGATTAAGAGTCATATGCTCTACCAGCTGAGCTACGAGCCGTAAATAAAAGTTGCAAATTAAGCTAAAATAAATGGACTTTTATAAGCATTGCCGGTACAAAGTTGATAATTTCAGCTTTTGTTAAAAGAATCCTGACCCTGATTATAGTCAGGACACGTTCCTGGCGGTATTTCCTGATTACTTCTTTTCGTAGTTCAGAATGGATTTTCTTTCTCCCCGGGACGAGTTTACAGTCTGTTCAATAACAATTGATTTACCGTCTGCAGCAAGTTTCCAGATTTCAACACTTTTCGTTTCGACAGTTTGTCCGTTTCTTTCAGATGTACTGGTTGTGTTAATGGTTAAAACTTTTCCATCTTCCGACCAGCTCAAAACAGATTTTGATGTACGTCTTTGGTTAGAATTGTCACATTCCTTTCCATCTAAGGTATATTTTAAGGTAAATACCTGCTCTTCACTATCGCGGTTTGTTCTTGTTTGCGCAATATTCAGGTTATTTCCCTCCTGTGTAATGTTTAACATTTTTGCGGGACCAAAGCCTCCCTGGCTGAGAGTACTCGTGGATTCATTTAAGGTCCACTTTCCGGTAAAATTAGTTTTACCTTTACCCGCAAATGAATTTACGGAGTTTAAAGAAAGAATTACCGTTATAAGGATTACGGTTTTCAAGCTTCTGTAAAAGAGAATGTTGCTTTTTGTTTTCATGATGATTTGATTATGTTGGTATGGTATATTAGACAATTTAATATGAATTTGTATTCGGGAGAATGAGGAGTTTTAATATATTTATTTTCATTGAGTTTTATATCGATTAAGGGTTTGTTATTAAAAGCTTATCACTTCAATATTATCTTTTTTCAGATATATTGATAGCGGGGCTCCCATTCCTTTTACATCAATCCCCATATTTTTCAGGTTATCGGCAACTCCATACATATTAGCGCAGGCAATACAGGCTTCTGTTTTAATTCCTGATTCCTGCATCGCTTTAAGTTTCTGCTGCAAATTTTTATCTTCCGATAATAACTTGGCAGAAGGACCCCAGACAATGAGTGTAACATCGCAGAACCAATTATAATTTTTTGCTGCCCGGGTATACATAAAACAGATTTTTTCAGCTACTTCCGGGTCACCGCTTACCCATACAACTGCAAGTCTTTTCGATTTTGTCCAGGTAGTATTCTCTTTTGTCTGCACCTGCCTGCAGTTATAAAGATTTCTTACTGTTTCCTCGGAATTTATTTCAGGACGGGATACCCAGTTTGCCCAGCACATAAACCACGTCCAGTAAGGTTGCTTTTCAAGAATTTCCGGAGTTGGCAGCTGACCGCATTCGGCAAGTGAGATGGGTTTTCCGGCAGCAAGGTCTTTCAGATCGTCATGATGGGATTGTTTATAATCGCTGTGGTATACATCGGCAGCAAGTACATCAACATATTCCAGTCCCGGGAAAAAATCATTATAAGCAAAGGCAGTATCATTTTCCCTGTCCCTTGGTGCATTGGCATTCCACACCCATATCAGGTTATCTAAATGGTGAAAGTCGACAAAACGTTCATACATTGCTTTCCACAGGCGGATGAAACCATCGCTGCCTTGCTTATACCCCCACCAGAACCATTTACCGTTCATTTCATGATAGGGTCGCCAGAGAACCGGAATATTTTTATCCCGAAGGATTTTCAGATACTCAGCGATTTCGTCAATCTGAGCCAGCCATTTTTGATTCAGCAGGGTTCCGGGAGTTAAAAATTCGTTCCATTCCTGGTCGGTAAGTTCGCCCTGAATTGTTTTTTCCCAGACAGCAACCTCGTTATCATTGTCAATAGGGCGTACAGCATGCCACATCAGGGTAATGATGCTCCCGTTTTCCCATTGTCTGACTGCTTCTTCGATCATTGCAGGACGGTTTCGGACGTTTTGTTCCTTGTCTGTACGGAATGCAAAATCGCTTCCCCAGATCACGGGAGTTTTACCTGTTATTTGCTGCACTGCGCGGGTATATTGATCGGGCCGGCTATTGTAATTATGGTTTCCTGAAAGGGTCTGTTTCCCGCTGATTTCATACAAATATGTTAAAAGAGTCCGGGCTTCAGGGGATGCATCGGGATTCACAGGTTTCTGCCCGGCAATTGTCAGGAGCAGTAGAAATCCGATAAAAAGAAGGATGATTTTTTTGGTCATATGATTTTTTTTATTGTTATAAAGTTAAATAATATTATGGGGTGTTTAAACTGTCGAAGGTCGTATTATAGTGATTTCAATTTATTGATTCATGAGTAAAGTCTCTCTAAATCTCCCCCAGGCGGGAGATTTCTTTACAATTAAAATTGAAATTATTGATAAAACAATACATTATGTAAGTTGTATGCTGTAAGTTTTACCTTACACTATCAGGATTACTTAAATATTCGAGCAGGGAAATTTCTCCGGAAATACCGCTATTAATCAACGGATATTCATTTGTGGGGATATCTTTCATGGGATACGACCATGCGTTAGGCAGACGAATCACGTTGGTATTGGTTATGCGCTCGTTTACAGGTAACCGGGCATCACCGCACAATCGGTTCGCCCAGGTGTTAGCCACTTTTATCTCAATATGGTTATTCCCGGTTTTGATATTTTTTGTTATATCAAGGTGAAAGGGTGAATGCCAGATAGTTCCGGAATATTTTTCATTGATATAAACTTCTGCAACTTCAGCGAGATCTTCGAGTAATACCCGGAAAGTTCTTTCACCCGTAACTTCATTTTCAGGCATATCAAAATCATTTTCATAGCTGGCAATACCGCTGAAAAACCGGATATTGTCTTCGGAAAATTCATTCCACCATTTCAGGCTGTCGGTTTCAACTTTCCCCGGGCCTTTCCATTCTGCCGGGAAGTTGATGGTCCAGTTTTTTGAGAATTCCAGTTTCCTGGCAGAAGGAGTTTGAAATTTATAGCTTGCCGGATCCCAGGTACGGTAGTTTTTCTTTGCTTCCTTTCCACTGAAAACAATAAACTTTGATTCAAGGGGTTCCATTTCAAGCGGAATTTCGCTTATTCCATCCGTAAAATTTACCGGTTTAACAGCTTTGATGTTCCCATTCTCAGGATCCCAAAATTCAACATCCTGAAAGTGAGTACGGAATTTTGCCGCGACTGAAATTTTCTTATTCATGGTGTTCCTGATAAAATAGATATCAATATTATCAAGTGACCTGTGAATGAAATCGATAGTCTCTGGTTGCACATCCCCGGTAAAATCAAAATCCGGCAGTATTCCATTTTGCAGTAACACCTCCCTTAATGGAAGTCCCCAGTAAATTTGTCCTTTTTCAACAAGCCTGTTTTTTACGTTAATCCCATCCACTTCAGCCCATATATGATTCGCAAGGGTTTTAACTTTTGCATCATTTTCCTCCCATTTGAAGAGACTGTGACTACTTTCGGGCTTCGGACCTACAATGATAGCTCCCTGTTTCAACAGATCATTGATTTTTTCGAGTACTTCAGGGTTTATTGAGCGGTCGTCGGGCAAAACCAGCAACCTGTATTTTTGACCTTCAGGAAGGGATAATTCACCGTTTTGGATGCTTAACCGGTTAAGAAGTACGTCGGTGTTGATATAATCGTAATCGTATCCTGCGCCCAAACCGGGGATAATAGTTTTCGGGGGAGCAAAATTTGGCGCTGCATCTCCATAATAGAAAAGAATGTCACCTGCAAAATTTCCTTGTTGCAGTAAAAAGCTGCTTCTTCCGGTATATTCCATAAACGGTTTAGCCATAGGCCACCATACACGGTTTTCGTTAATGATAGTTCCGAAAGCATATACCCAGCCCGGTTTCCCGGCATTTTTCGGAGTATGTGGCCAGGTATGAAAAATCACGCGGTTCAGTCCTTCACACAAAGCCCGGTCAAGGGTGGGTTTTAAATCACCCGGCCCTTCATTCCAGAGATGAGTTCCGGTAAACGATTCAGCTTCCACATATTTTTGATTATAGATATGTGCTGCGCTTGCTACTCCTTTAATTACTTGTAAATCATCCAGGTAATGCTTGCTTTTCTCTGAGTTTCGTATGTCTGTCCAGAATTTTGAATTGGAGGGCAAATGCCAGAATTCTCCCCTGGGAAATGAGAGCGCGCCTGAAGACTTAAGCGATTCAAAAGGACAATTGTGGATGGGCATACCGGGGCCGGCAGCTTCTGCAACAAATCCGACTCCATGGGCTTCGCATATTTCCCGGGTTTTAGAATAGTGTGATTCGATGATCAGGTCTGAAAGTACCTGTTGAAAATCGAATTTGAACCTTGCTGTTATATTAGAATCGGCAACCACGAGATCATTAAAAACGGGCAGATACGGGATGAGGCTATATCCTTTTCGCTTTTCAAATTCTTCAGCAAGGTCTGGTGTCCAGAGGGATCCCTTAACCTCATAACTATCAGTATAAAAGTAGGATAATCCCGAATTAGCAAGAGGTTTTCCCAGGGCTTTTTCCAGTTTGTCAATGAAAAAGTTTATGTGAACGATACTGGCTTCGGGATTGAAGTGGTCAATCATCGGACCTGTTGAATTTGGAGTCGATGCAATCATAGGTTCTCCGGTGTTGGTGCAGACATACCACTGAATTTTCCAATTACCGGGAGGGAGATCCGCCTGTAAGTACCCGTTTTCTGAAAGATTTTGTGTTATATCGAGAATATCCTCACCCGGCGAGAGAATTGAAGACTGAATTTGCCGGATGGCCAGAACTGCAATGGTTTTAAAGAACTGAGGATGTCCGTCGGCTTTCAGGGGAATAATCGCTTTTTCTTCCCGTCCTGTCTTACCTGCAAGTCCGGGGAGTTCCGGAAATCTGAGATGAAGGGTCGTACCGGAAGACCCCCGGACCAGGGTGTCAGAATGGTATATTCCCATGGTCTGATTTTCGGGAAGGGTCCATGGACCTCCTGCATTCCAGCCACTTGCTATTATCAGACCGAGATCAAGGTTTAAGCGTTTTGCTTCATTGATGGCATGGCAGATACCAACCAGGTATTCATCAGACATAAAGGCTGGGCCAGGTGAGATTTTTTTCTCCTCATCCATTACGCGCCACACATCCCAGATATCGAATCCCCCGAGACCCATACGTTTGGCCTCTTCCATTTCGCGGGTAATTTCGCTGAGTTCGAAATTGCCATCCACCCAGGCCCAGAGAGCTCTTGGCCGTGCTTCAAGGGGAGGATTTTTAAATCCTTCCTGTAGTTTTGTATAGGTTTCACCGGAATGGTTATTACAACAGGGGAAAAGGATTAGTATTCCTAATAAACCCGGGAGCAGAAAATTTTTCATTTGAGAGGATTTTATATCAAAAATACATGAAATGTCAGGCAAAGGAGTCTGTTATTTTGTTTATTTTAGCTTTTATTTTGAAAAAATTTAGTATTGAATCCCGGCGAGCGCATTCCCCTCCGTCTTAGGCGGAGGCGGGGTTAGCGAGCAAAAAAATAATAATGTTAAGAATAATTACGTACTCAGCCGATACACAAAAAAAGAAGTATGAAAACCAAAAATTTGATCATCATGATTTTATTATCAGTCATGTTTTTATTTTCCTGCAATAGAGTGGTCCCCCCATTGAGTCTCCACCCAGATAATCCGCATTACTTCCTGTTCCGGGGGAAACCTGCGATCCTTATCGGATCGACCGAGCATTACGGAGCAGTTCTGAACCTTGATTTTGACTATGTAAAGTATCTGGATGAGCTGGCATCAGATGGGTTGAACGTGACCCGAACTTTCACAGGTTTTTATCTCGAACCACAGGGTGCGTTTGGGATTGCCAGAAATACGCTGGCTCCCGGCGAGGGGAAATTAATCTGTCCGTGGGTAAGAAGCGATCAGCCCGGATATGCAGGAGGTGGTAACAAATTCGATCTTAACAGGTGGGATGATGAATATTTTGCACGACTTAAGGATTTTGTTTCTGAGGCCGGGAAGAGGAATATTGTTGTTGAGCTGGACCTTTTTTCCAATATTTATGATGCCATTCAATGGAAGCTGAGTCCTCTGCATGTGAATAATAATATCAATGAGATTGAAAATATTTCCGACCATAAAGAAGTTCTTTCGCTCCGGCATCCTGAAATACTTGAAATACAGGAAAATATGGTACGAAAAATTATTACTGAACTCAGGAATTTTGATAATCTGTACTATGAGGTATGCAACGAGCCCTATTTTGGCGACCTTGAAGCCCTGGAATCCTGGGAGCATCAAATGACATCAGTAATAGCTGATGCTGAAAAAGATTTTCCGCGAAAACATTTGATTTCTCAGAATATTGCAAACGGTTCACAAAAGATTGAACATCCGAATCCACGGGTTTCCATCTTTAATTTCCATTATGCAAAACCACCGGTGACAGTTGAAATGAATTATCATTTGAATAAAGTGATTGGCGATAATGAAACTGGGTTTAGCGGAATCGAAGATGTAACCTATCGGAGCGAAGCGTGGGGGTTTATGGTTGCCGGGGGAGGATTGTTTAACCATCTTGATTACTCGTTTACCACGGAACATGAAGATGGAACCTTTAAAGTTGCGCCCGGACAACCGGGTGGAGGAGGAAAAACGTTTCGCGGTCAGATGAAAACTCTGAAACATGTTTTTGAAGAACTTGATTTCGTCGCGATGAAACCTTCAGACCATCTGATTAAAAGATCCATTGAAACAAAGGCTTCTGTAAGGCTTCTTGCTGAAGAAGGACAGCAATATCTGCTTTATGTAAATAACACATCTAATGTTGAAACAGACTATTCGTTGCGTTACAGCGGATTTTTGAATGTTCCGGTTTCAGGGGGCTATTGGATTTCAACTTTGTCTGACGATGGCGTAAGGCTCTGGATCGGTGACAAGCTACTGATCAGCAACTGGACCACTCATGGCACTGTAAAGGATTCGGGATATATAGAATTAACGGCCGGTGAAAAGTATCCCCTGAAACTGGAATATTTCCAGGGGCTTGGTGGCGCACAACTGAAAATGAACTGGACGACACCGGCAAATATCACCGAAACAATACCCATTTCTGCCCTCAGTGCTATGGATGGAAAAACCCCCGGAATGTCGGCAGAGAAATTTTCGGATATTGAGCTAAAGGAAAAAGTGGACGAGTTTATTGTAAGCAAAGTTGATGCTGTGGGTATAAAAACAACTGGAAATAAGCAGGAAGAGTCGTTTAAACTTAGTCTAGAGCTTCCGGAAGGAAACTACACTGTCGAATGGATTAATCCTGTAAATGGAGAGCGAACGAAGTCTGAAATCAAAGGTCATCCAGGAGGATTGGTGGAATTGAGTGTGCCTGTTTTTTTGGATGATTTGGTTTTGAAGATAGTAGCGTTTTGATATTTAATACCAAATTAATTTTTTTCTTCATTGTCTATTATTTCTTTTAGGGATATTCAGGAGTAAAGACGATTTCCAAAAATGAGCAGTATTCATAATCATCAGAGGCTGCTCATTTTTGGTTTATAGCTTATAAATTCATTTTTGTATGGCGCTTTTTGGCCAAATTCAAATTTCCGGACATATCTTTCCCATCTGGTACGGTTTATAACAGTCAGATTTACAATATCTAAGAAGCTTTTCTATCCACCCCTGAGATGGCTAACCGTTTTGCTATTTGTACAGCATTTGCGGTATGCACTCCAAAGAAAATCCACAGGATCTCATTTTCCTC
>CAYGFI010000028.1:0-36741 GCA_964349045.1 uncultured Chitinophaga sp. | reverse complement strand
TATTTCATCTTTTTTTTCCGATTTTTACTGATCTTATGATAAAAAGGATCCCATATTTCGTCATTTTTCTCTTATTTTTCGGCCGGGTTGCCGGAATGGATCATTTTACCAGTGCACCTAACGACACCACCCGGGTCCAGGCCGATTCCATAATGAAAGCAATTCATCTCAAATCCCTTGAGGAAAGAGCCCTTGGAAGATACGAATCTGCAGAGAAACTCTACCGGGAGGTGGTCCGGTTAAAAGAAACCTATGCCCCTGATGACACCTTCCGGCTCGCCAATGTTTATGGAAATTATGCGGAATTATTAGGTTTAATCTGGAAATTTGATGAATCGCTCTTGTATTTCGATAAAGCATTACAATTTGCTGATTACAGCAATAATCAAAACATCCAACAAAAACTATTGAATAAAGGAGTTTTACTTAGAAATATAAATGATTTAACTTCATCACTTGACTATTTGAACCAGGCAGAAAAAACCTTATTAAATGATACATCTTTCAATTTTGAAGAACTAAAAATAATTTATTTTAACAAAAGTTCTACCCTATTTTTACTTAACCGACACTCTGAAGCTCTTCTTTACCTAAAGAATCTTGAAACAATAAAACAGTTGTCAAAAATTGAAAGTTATGAAATTAGCCTAAGAATATTTAGTATATATTCCTTTTCTAAGGAAAATCAAAAAGCTGATGAATTATATAAACAACTTATAGAATCAAATTTACCACAAGATTTCAGAATGAGATTATTACTGGCTTACGCCAATTACCTGTATATTAATCACAATAAAATTGATGAGGCAATCGAAATTTATCAATTTCTGGAAAAGAATTCTGATTTAACAAGCTTCACAAAATCAAATTATATAATGATTTATAACAACCTGGCCAATTGTTACGATTTAAAGAATATGACTGAAAAAGCGCTGGATATCTACCAGAAAGGATTAATCTATTCATACCCGGGATTTAATAATCACGATATAAAATATAATCCCCCTCTTGCATCCACCTACGAAGAGGTTCAAAATATTTCTCTTATTAGAAATAAAGCCGAAGTGCTGTACAAATATTCAAAGGCAGTTAATGATACCTCCTACCTCAGTATCAGTCTAAAAAACTGCTTAAGGAGTGTCAATACCGTTCAAAAAATGCGTTACCGGATCACTTCCGACCAGAGCCAGTTTCTGATTTCAAAAAAAGAAAGATCTTCCTTCAACCTTGCTCAGTATGTAGCTTTGGAACAATATGCCCGGACTCAGGATCAACAATACCTGAACCTGGCCTTTGAGGTGAACGAAAAGGGCAGGGCTTTTACCCTTCTTTCGGCCATGCGGAATCAGAAAGCCATGGATTTCGGCGATGTTCCGGAGAAAATCAGAAAGCAGGAAAGCGAGCTTAACCGTCAGCTTTCTTTATATGATGAGCTTCTTTATAATGAAAAACAACAAGCAGAACCCGACCGGGTTAAAATTTCCAGTTGGGAGGACCAGCTCTTTTTCACGAACCAGGAGTATTCAAAACTATTACGTAATCTCGAAAGAGATTACCCGGAGTATTATCGACTGAAGTTTGATGAAGAAGTAACCGATTTATACGATATTCAGAAAAAGATAGAAAAGAATACCGTACTGGTCGAATACGCATACATGGATTCTATGCTGATCATTTACACGGCAAGCCGCGATAAAATATCTGCCGCCCGCGTAAACCTGCAACCCGGATTTGAAGACCAATGCATCGAGTTTTTAAACCTGATAACTTCCCAGAATTTTTCTAATAATGTAACCATGACTTATAACAGGTATATTGACCTGGCTCATGAACTGTATAACATTGTTATTGATCCCATTAAAGACCAGTTGAATGGAGTAAACCTGATCGTGATACCCGATGGGGCTATTTCCTACCTTCCGTTTGATGCTTTACTGACAGCCAAAGTTCCCGAAGGTAAGCCCGATTACCGCCATATCCCTTACCTGGTTAAAGAATATTCCGTTGGTTACTCCTACTCTTCCACCATACATTTTAATCCTCTGCAGCACGTAAGAATCCCCAGTGAGTCTATACTTGCCTTTGCACCGGTTTATTCCAGTCAAAATAAGGGGAATGATCCAAATACCTTATTACGTAACCAGGAATTCCTTGACCTGGTATTCCTGCCCGGAGTAACGATTGAAGTTAATAATATTTCGGAGATCCATAAAACCGATGCCTATTATAACATAGACGCCAGGGAGTCGGTCTTTAAGGAAATGGCCGGAAGATACCGGATCCTTCACCTGGCCATGCACACTAAGATCGACAATAATGATCCTATGCTTTCCAAGCTGGTTTTTACCCAGGTTCCCGATGGAGAAGAGGACGGTTTGTTGCATACCTATGAGATTTACAATCTGAAATTAAATGCAAATCTGACGGTACTCTCCTCCTGTTCCAGTGGTTATGGCAAAATACAGCCGGGAGAAGGGGTACAGAGTCTTGCCCGGGGATTCGCCTATGCCGGTTGTCCATCCATTTTAATGACCCTGTGGGAAGTTGGAGATCTGTCGAGCGTACTGGTAATGACGGATTTTTACAAATATCTTGTACAACACCGCACAAAACCGGAGGCCCTGAGAGAGTCGAAACTGAATTTTCTGGCTGGTGCAGATGAATTGCGTTCCAATCCATTTTTCTGGGCATCTTATGTAGTTATAGGAGATTCCTCACCAATATACCCTTTCAGAAAGGATATGGCAGCTTTTAGCGCATTTCTGTTACTATTACCGCTTGGATTCCTCAGGATATATTATAAAAAGTATAAGAAAGAGGAGAAACTTCATAAAAAGAATACTGCCTGAATCGCTACATTTTATCGGAATGAAAATCAGGATTTTCCCTGATTAGTTTTATCAGGTATTCTTTACAGTAGTGTTTGCGTTTGGTGATATAATTTTCGCTTTTAAAACCCATTTTTGAAGCTATTTCCTTATGGCTTAATCCCTGATTAGACCATTTTAAAATTGTTTTACAATCATCCGGGAGTTCGAGAAACACTCTCTGGTAGAGGGCATAGCCGAAATCATGTTCCTGGAAAGGCTGAGGTTCTTCAAATTCAATATATTCATCATTTTCATTGAGTTGCACTATATTGGTTTTCGTCTTATTCAGATGCTTAATCCAAATTATCCTTGCAACTGAATAAATATAGGTCTGCAGACTACAATCCAGCTTAAAGTCTCTATCCTTCCGTATATTTTGAAAAACAACAATCATGGATTCCTGAAAGGTATCTTTAGCATCTTCAGTGGTTCCGTTATTATTCATTACAAAGTGCAGAACCGACTGGAAATATTTGTTATATATATATGTTAAAACCGTATTTTCACGTTTTCGGATTCCTTTTATTAATTCTTGCGAAGAATAGCGGTTCACAGTTATTATTATATAATCATAGATAGTTCAAAACTAAAAAAAAAATGAATCTGAATTACAAATTGTGACATTTGTCAATAAAAGCAGATAGAAATGATCATG
Source organism: uncultured Chitinophaga sp. (assembly GCA_964349045.1). Classification (GTDB taxonomy): domain Bacteria; phylum Bacteroidota; class Bacteroidia; order Bacteroidales; genus JACJXF01. Next base: position 33,216 of record CAYGFI010000028.1, on the reverse strand, counting down.
ACGTTATCAGGCTATCGGGCAAGTCTATTGGCATATAAAAAGTATCATCTTTTCAATTGCCTGTTCACAAACCTTACAAAAACCTGCAGGAGTGTTGCTTTTCATCCGGCAATCGAAAGCCGGCCTGTAAACTCCTTGTGCAACATAACCTCCCCCTTCGAACACACCCGTGATACCGGTATATTCAGAGGTTGAAGGGGTAGGCACCGGAGTCTCCGGGTTAAGCATATCTTTCCATTTTGTTGAAAAATTTACAAGAGTTGTAAGGTTGGGTTCCCAGGGTTCTATTTCGGGGGAGTAAAAATCGGAATAGGAGACATCGGAAGTATAATATTCATCACCGAGACCGGCGAATCCATGTCCGAATTCATGAATAAAAACCTGTGACGACAATTCGTTATCAGAAGAAGTAAGATTGTAATGATTATAAACGCCCCCGCCACCATATTTTTCAGTGTTTACGAGGATATAAATCTGATCATAGGGGGCCAGAGCAGCCACATCCTTCACTTTCCAGTAATCGAGCGTAGTCAGATATCGCTCACTATCGAAAGTATAAAAACTGGAATTTACCAGAGTGTTTTTCCAGATACCAGCTCCGGGTACATCTGCACCCTCATCATCTGAAGGAGCCAGAATAGCGTACAGGTTAAATTTATTACGATAGGCAGAATATGGTCTAACAGTAAAAAGTGAATCGGTAAGGCGTAAAATATCCTTTTTAAATTTCCCCATCTGGTTCCTGGTATAGCCTTCCGGGATAAAGGCAATATCCACGCAATGATCCGTATCTCCGGAAACCCTGATTTTATCAACCAGGTAATTTAATCCGGATGAAGGTTGTATAAAATAATCTGCAGGATCAACCCTGACAGAAATTTTTTTGGCAAATTCACCTTTCTGGTCCCTTTCATAAATTTCCAACCGGACCTGTTGTTTTGGAAAAGGGATATTGGTACTCTGATAAAAACCTTTTTTTATTTGAGAAGCTTCAGGGGTTGTCTGCCATTCCTGGAAAAGTGTTGAAAATCCCCTGCTATAAATTAACTCTGAACTTTCTTCCGTGTAAACTTTACAAATGTATTCCCCATATTCAAGATTATCAATAAGAGTGGACCTGGAACCGCCCCAATAGGGTTCTTTTTTCAGGGTTTGAAGGTATACTTCAGAGCCGGAATGATTTCCTGCCAGAATATAATCAACCCGCAGGCTCCCATCAGTGAACCATTTTGAAAACTCAACCTGGGAAGAAAGATGAACTGTCTGAGAACATAGAAGAAATAGTATCAGAATGTTTTTCATATTAGATGGATATTTGCACAGATCAATATTAAAAATAACGGGGGAAAACTTTATCTTATAATAAATGTCGTTTATTGGTGAATTTAATGCACCTACCTTTTGATGAATTGAAACAAAATTTTTTTCCTACTGTGTAAAATTATAATTTCGCAGCTAATATAAAAACAAAGGGAAATCATATGATCAGGAAATATCTGGATTATTTGCAGGTTTTTTTAGAGGGATTAGGCATTGATCCGACCCGGGCAGCGCAGCTCCATTCACTTATAGTGATCGGGATTATTATTCTCGTCTCTCTGATAATTTACATCATTCTGAAGCGGATAATTGTTGTTTCCATCCGGACCTATGTTCTCCGCAGTGAAAATGAATGGGATGATATTTTTATGGAGAATAAAGTTTTTAACCGTCTCGCCCATATTGCCCCGGCCCTGGTAGTTTACTACTCCATTCACTACGCGTTGGATATGCCGTTGCTTGTAGCGCTTATCAGGAAGATTTCGGTAATGTATATCATTTTTATCAGCATGCTTGTTGCCAATTCCTTTATTAATTCCCTGCATGATATATACCTGCGTTTCCCCATATCCAAAGACAAGCCCATAAAGGGATATGTGCAAGTTTTAAAACTTTTCTTATACCTGGCAACGGCAATTATTTTAATTTCCTACATGTCCGGAACAAAACCCTATACTTTTCTGGCCGGATTAGGGGCCCTGGCAGCAGTAATACTATTAATTTTTAAGGATACGATCCTGGGACTTGTAGCTTCCATACAAATCTCTGTTAATGATATGGTTAAACCGGGCGACTGGATAGAGATGCCGGGCCGCCAGGCGGATGGAACCGTGCTTGAGATCACTCTGAATACGGTTAAGGTTCAAAACTGGGATCATACCATATCAACTGTGCCTACATACGCGCTTGTTTCAGAATCGTTTACCAACTGGAGAGGAATGCAGGAGTCTGAAGGAAGAAGGATAAAACGGGCAGTTAATATCGACATGAAAAGCGTGAAATTTCTCGATGAAGAAATGATTAAAAAACTGCAAAAGATTCAGATCCTGAAACCCTATATCGCAGAGAGGCTTGCTGAAATTGAAAAGTATAATGAAGAACACCAGGTTGATCCCTCAAGCCCGGTTAATGGAAGAAAGATGACAAACCTTGGCACTTTCAGGAAATATATAGAGTTATATCTTGCTAATATCCCTCGTGTTAATAAGAATCTGACCTTAATAGTTAGACAACAGGATCCTACTGATAAAGGTATTCCATTAGAGATCTATGCATTCAGCAGGGAAAAAAATCTTAAGGATTATGAAAACCTTCAATCCGATATTTTTGATCATTTGCTGGCAGCAATTCCGGAATTTGAACTCCGGGTATTTCAAAGTGTAAAGGGCGAAGACTTTTTTCAAAACCGGGTTTGATTTTTGCTTTTATTGGTTAAATTTACATTTTAATACCAAAACCATTGTTTTACTTACAATTATAATCTGAACCCTGATTCCAGGTTTCTAAATAATCATTTCTGAAACCATCCGTCCCATTAAAAAATCAAACCATGGAAGAAAGCTTACAAATTGATAGTTTAGATCGCAAGATCCTTTCACTGATTACCGGAAATGCCCGTATTCCTTACCTGGAAGTGGCCAGGGAATGCAATGTATCCGGCGCTGCTATTCATCAAAGAATTCAGCGTCTGACGAGGCTTGGGGTAATAACAGGATCGGAATTTGTATTAAACCCTAAGAAAATAGGCTATTTTACCTGTGCGTATATTGGAATTTTCCTTGAAAGCGCACACATGTATCACGATGTAGTTAAAAAATTAAAGGATATTCACGAAATCACCCAGTGTCACTATACCACCGGAAACTACTCCATTTTTGTAAAAGTTTATACCAAGAACAACGAGGACCTGAAACACGTTCTTGTCGATAAACTGCAGGCTATCACCGGAATTGCAAGAACAGAAACATTTATTTCGCTGGAGGAGTCGTTTAGCAGGCAGTTGCCGCTTGTTTAGTTACGGGGTTACGGAGTGACGGAGTTACGAAGTTACGGGGTTACGAAGTTACGAAGTTACGAAGTTACGGGGTTACGGGGTTACGGGGTTACGGGCTCACCTACGCTAGCGCTACGGTGACTAAAAGGTGACGGGGTTACCTGCGCTAGCGCCTCCGCAGGGTAGCTTCAGCGCTCGCGGAATGCTACGGTGACTAAAAGGTGACGAAGGCAGGGTTCAATGTTTATTGCTTAATGATCGTTGACGGATGATTTCATAAATAACGACGCCTGCGGCTACAGAGACATTTAACGAACCAATTTCGCCCATAAGGGGTATTTTAACCTGCTTATTACTTAGTCCGAGCAAGGAGGCAGAAACGCCAATATCTTCTGAACCCATAATAACCGCAATGGGTCCGCCAAGATCGGCCTCATACAGATCAGTATCTGATTTTTCTGTCGCAGAAACCACTGTTAGTCCCGACATGAGGAGGTAATTGATCGTTTCGCGTAATGAATTAACACGGGCAACGGGAATTTTCATCAGCGCCCCTGCAGATGTTTTTATTGCATCAGCCGAAATTCTGACACTTCCTTTCTCAGGAATAACAATACCGTCAAGTCCAGCGCACTCGCATGTCCGGGCAATGGCCCCGAAGTTCCTGACGTCGGAAATATGATCCAGAACCAAAATAAAGGGGTCTTTACCGGACTCATAGGCCCTGCTGACAATTTCTTCAAGGGATGTATAACTGACCTGCGAAATATACGCGATCACTCCCTGGTGATTTTTACGGGTAACACGATTCAGTTTTTCAACCGGAACAAACTGGAATTCAATATTCTTTTGTCGCAGTAGAGAAAACAATTCCCGGGCTGCTGAATTATCAGCTTTTTTTTGCAGGAGTACACGTTCAATGTCCTTACCGGCAGTAATGGCTTCTATCACCGCATGGGTGCCAAAAATAAAATCTTCCAAAGTGTTTTATATTAAAAATCAATCGAATAAACTTTCCCCTTTCTCCATGATTCGACTGCCTGTCGCCAGAAAGCATTCGAATTTGCACTCCTCACCAATTGGTAATCCAGATTGGTAAATTGGTTTTCAGTTCTTTTAAATTCAAAGATAGCCGTATTCCCCCCCTTTTTTGTAAAATACGTCCATTTCTCCTTTTCAACGCTTTTTTCGAGCATGCGGGGAGGTCCGAAAATAATATATATCATCCCGCGATCGGTTTTCCATCCCTCTTTAAATGAAGAGAAAAACAAATTAGCAAAATACACTCGATTGTAATAAATCCGGATCAACTCACGTGAAGAAGTTATATCGGCATTGAGTTGCAGCCAGAAATTATCGATTGCCAGTTTTCGGTTAGACTCCATACGGATGTCCCTGAATTCTGCAGATGAGGTCAGGTAAACCAACGGTCCCAGGAGATCATCTGCCGTCTTAACCTGCGGAAAAGTTTCTCCAAAATTATATAAAGTCAGTCCTTCTTTGGAATCCCGGTTCATGCGGAAGTGATAAATTCCGGGAACGGGGAGTTCAAAATTGGCCGAATCGGACCAGGGGTAAATAAAAGAAGAATCAGGAAATGATTTCATGGGTATTTCAGGGGCTGATGAGAAAGCCGGGCGGGGAAGAGTCCGGTCAAGGCTGTAATAATCAATAATCAGACTATCAATGCCCAATTGGTTGATCTGTATCCGGAAAATTTCTCCTGGTGCAAAGTATTTTGTAAAACTGGGATAGCCTGTCCGGGAATTAATAACTTTAAAATTCTGATCCCCAAACTCAGATACCTTATCAACGATCTGGATCGATTGTGTAGTGGCGCTCCTGACTTCATCGGTGATCTCAATTTTTAATGAATATTTCTTCCCCGATCTGGCTTTAACCGGGAGTCCCGTGAAGAAGGAATTTCTCACTTCATCTTTATTTAAGGTACGCAACAAGGTAACACTATCAATAAAAATTCCTTCGCTTGCATCAGGACTCAGCTCCCGCAATTCATAAAAAATTCTAAGCCGGGCCAAAAATTTCCCTTCTTCATTTGCCTGATTAAAAAGCAGTTCGGATGGATAAACACGGATATAAAGGACAGAGCCCGAATCGTTGACATGATTAATAATAAAGTCGGGGTGGATAGCGCTTCGGCCCGGATTATAAATCTCGGCAAGGTTTCGCTGAATACCTGTTTTCGAAGCCGGTTTTGAACAACCGGCAGCAAAAAGGGCAACAAGAATAATAAAACCTGTTATTTTCCGAAAAGCGATCATGATGAGGCTAAATTATGAAAAATACCTTATATCCGGTCGGTATTGAGTCTTTCAATTTCATTCTGTTGTATTTCCCATTCATAAAGAAGTTTGTCAAGTTCATGCTTCTCCCGGGTGTAATTATCGAACAACTTTTGGTCCGATAGGTTTTCCGGAATCGCAAATAACAGATTCGTCTTTTTAATCGAATCTTCCAACTCACTGATCTTCTTCTCAACACGAGCCAGGTCATTTTTAGCTTTACGGATCAGTTTATCGTGTTCCTTGCGCATTTCATAAAGCTGTTTGTTATCAGTTATTTTGTCGATCCTGCTTTCGGTTGGAACCTGCATTTTCATTTCCAGTTCCCGGAATGAGTTTATTTTTTTTCGCTGGAGGAAATCATAAATCCCGCCCAGATGTTCCTTAATCTTATGATCGCGGAATTCATAAACTTTATTTACCAGTCCGTCGAGAAATTCCCTGTCGTGTGAAACCAGGATAAGCGTTCCGTCATAGGCCTTCAGGGCGTTTTTAAGAATATCTTTGGAGCGCATATCGAGGTGGTTTGTCGGCTCATCAAGGATCAGCAGGTTGTAAGGTTGGAGGAGCAAACGCGCCATCGAGAGCCTGGATCTTTCTCCCCCGGAAAGAACCTTCACTTTTTTATCCACATCTTCCCCACGGAACAGGAAGGCGCCGAGAATATCGCGGATCTTAGTCCGTATATCACCCACTGCAACCAGATCAATGGTTTCGAGCACGGTCATATTACCGTCGAGGAGTTCATCCTGGTTCTGGGCGAAATAACCCAGTTCGACATTATGTCCCCGTTTAAGTTTGCCCGTATAGTCGATTTCGCCGACAATTATCCTGGAAAGAGTTGTTTTCCCTTCGCCGTTCCTTCCGACAAAAGCTACCCTTTCCCCTCTTTCAATGATCAGATCAATTTTATCAAGGATTGTTTTCTCTCCGTATTTTTTAGTCAGACCGATAGCTTCCATCACAATGGTTCCAGACCTCGGCGCCGGCGGAAATTTTATATGCATCGCGGCTTTGTCTTCCTCATCAACTTCGAGTCTGTCGACTTTATCCAATTGCTTAATCCTGGACTGCACCTGGACGGCTTTTGTAGCCTTATACCGGAATCGCTCTATGAAATCTTCGGTGTCTTTTATCATTTTCTGCTGATTCTGAAAGGCTGCCGTCTGTTGTTGCCTTCTTTCCTGCCGCAGGATCATATATCTGGAATAGGGCACTTTGTATTCAACCAGTTTGGTAAGACTGATCTCAGCGGTGCGGTTGGTTACATTATCGAGGAAGGCCCTGTCGTGTGAGATCAGCACAACTCCCCCGGCATAAGAAGCCATAAACTCTTCAAGCCACTGAATCGACTCGATGTCGAGGTGGTTTGTAGGCTCATCGAGCAGGATGAAATCGGGCCGGCGAAGAATTATCTTTGCCAGTTCGAGCCGCATTCGCCAACCTCCGCTGAATTCTGAGGTTTTCCGGTTAAGATCGGAAGATAAAAATCCAAGTCCGGTAAGTGTTTTCTCAACATCAGCGTGAAGGCTGCTACCCCCCTGCATTTCATAATTTTCGTTCAGAACCGTCAATTCATCAATCATATCGAGGTACGACTGAGAATGATAATCGGTCCGGGTAGCCAGTTCATGACCAATAAAATCCATGCGTTTCTCCATTTCAAGAACTTCGGAAAAAGCCATCATTGCTTCATCATATACGGTATTTCCTTCGGGGTGGATCATTTGCTGAGGCAGGTAGCCAACAATTTCCCCTGCTGAAATAATGACTTTGCCTTCAGAAGGCTGCTGAAGCCCGGCAATTAGTCTGAGCATGGTTGTTTTTCCGGCGCCGTTTTTGCCTACAAGTCCCACACGGTCCCGTGGATTAACCATAAAAGAAACTCCATCGAGGAGGGTGAATCCGCCAAACCGCACACTGATATTATCCATTGAAATCATTCTGCTCTCCTGCTATTGAATATAAATGAGGGTTTTCCCTATCTTTGAAAAATGAATTTGCAAAGTAAATGTTTATCGGTGCAAAAACCTAAACAAATAGCGTTACTATTGCTTTTCAAAAATAAAAATTAAGCGCAATGGCGTAAAGGCGCAATTTTTTTTTGCGCAATTTATTTGCGCCATGGCGCCTTTGCGCTTAACCATTTAATTAATTATACCATTGGGAAAACGAAAGTTGCCTTTCTTCGAAAAGGTGGAAATAACGGATGTTGGCAGTGAGGGGAAGGCGATTGCCCGGGTAAACGACATGGTGACGTTTGTAAGCCTGGTTGCCCCGGGAGATATTGTTGACCTGCAGGTAACCCGTAAACGCAAGAGGTATGCGGAAGCCCGTGTAACTTACTTTCACAAATTATCTGATATCCGTGTCTCACCTTCCTGCGAGCATTTCGGGGTTTGCGGGGGATGCAAATGGCAGCACCTTCCCTACCGGGAACAACTGAAGTTTAAGGAAAAACAGGTCGTTGATGCATTAATACGAATTGGAAAACTTGAATTGCCAGAAATAAATCCCATACTGGGTTCACCGGAAGAGTATTTTTACCGCAATAAGCTGGAATTTACCTTTTCGAGCCGGCGCTGGTACACCCGTGATGAACTTGACTCGACAGGTGATTTTAAGAACTGGAATGCCCTTGGTTTTCATGTTCCCGGGATGTTTGACAAGGTTGTGGACATCAACAAATGCTGGCTCCAGCCCGAACCGAGTAATGCCATCCGTAATTTTCTGCGCAAATATGCAGAGGATCATGAACTTCAGTTCTTTGACACCCGCGACTCAGGAGGGTTTATGAGAAACCTGGTCATCCGTACCAGCGAGGCAGGGGAAGTTATGGTCGTTCTTGCTTTTTTCAGGGAAGAAGAACAAAACAGGATCGTAATGCTTGAATCGCTCGCGGATGCATTTCCACAGATAACATCCCTGATGTACACGATCAATTCCAAAGCGAATGACACGCTCTATGACCAGGAAATATTTGTTTTCCGGGGAAGGGATCATATTATCGAGGAGATGGAAGATCTAAAATTCCGGATTGGTCCGAAATCGTTTTTCCAGACCAATACAAAGCAATCCCTTGAATTATACCGCGTAGCCAGGGAATTCGCCGGTCTCACGGGTAACGAACTGGTTTATGATTTGTACACGGGAACGGGAACCATTGCCAATTTCATTGCCAGGTCCGCGAAGAAAGTGATCGGCATCGAATCAGTACCCGAGGCCATTCATGATGCGTGGATCAATTCGGAGGTGAACGGGATCAGCAATGTGGCTTTTTTTTCGGGGGATATAAAGGACCTGCTCAGCAGGGATTTTATGGATAAACACGGGAGGCCGGATGTTGTAATTACCGATCCGCCGCGCGTGGGAATGCATGAATCGGTTGTGCAAACGCTTCTGGAAGCAAAACCAGGAAGAATTGTTTATGTAAGTTGCAATCCCGCCACGCAGGCAAGGGACCTGGAGATGATGTCAGAAATTTATAAAGTTATGAAGGTTCAGCCGGTGGATATGTTCCCGCATACGCATCATGTGGAGAATGTGGTTTTGATGGAGCTAAGGGCGGTGATGAAATAGATACTTTGTTCTTTTTTCCATTTCAGCAGCAACCGCCTGGCCATCTCCACCCTGCTCTTTAAGCTTCTCTATTATATTGTGGTAACTTTGCTCGTCCCTGTCCTGACTTAATTTGAAAACATTGTTTATTTCCTTTACTTCAATTTCAAAGGCCACAATTGCTTTCATTAGTTTTTTTACATACTGTGCAGGAAGGTTATCAAATACCGTTGTTGATTGTTGATTATAATTTTCGAAATGAAGTGTCGTTTTTCGGAGCACAGATACTAATGCAGAGTCATCCAGAAACCTGATAATTCCTTTGGCATGTACACTCATGTAGTTCCATGTTGATGGCTGATGTGGGTTACTATACCATGTAGCGCTTACATATTTGTGATTGCCCGTGAAAACTACAAGAACGTTTTGATTATGAAGGAAGGCCTTATGATGGTCTGTATCCTTCATGATATGCCCTCTTAATATTTTCCTTCCGTTATGTTCTTCAATAAAAACCGGCAACTGTGTGGCAACCGGTTTGTTTTCTGAATCACATCCGGATAAAAAAGCAAAAGGATGCAGATCGACAAATTCTTTAATTACCAGATCATTTTTTTCTTTGTAATAGGGAAGGTCGTACATAATAATAAGTTTTTGTGAACGGGATGTATAGTAATTTTTGGTCTGTTACCCTTTTTTAATGCTCCGGAAAGCCAGTTTTGTGATTTTGGCAATAAGGTGAAAATCATGACCATGAAAAGAACAGAGTTCCTCAGACGATTTTGTCAGTTTATTCTTCCATGGGGATTTGTTCGCATACGCCATTCCTTTGCGAACTCAGCTAATCCTGATGATGATTCTTCCTTTAATACAATTTATCCTTTTGCACCTTTAGATAGAACCGCCATTCCTTCTTTTGTCTTACAATGATTATAAATTGTTCCTGTCGGTTCAAATGTAATTGACATATTGCTAAAATGTCACTACTTTATCAGCCCAAACAACAAGATCAACGCAATCAATCATAGTTGAAACCGGACACGAACCGGAACCTTCAAGTTGTCTGGATTTAAGACAAGTCCCACAGGCAAGTATCTCTCCACCGACACTTACAAATGCTTTTAATTGTTCGTCAACATTATATTTATCATGAGTCAATCCTTCACATTCAACAGCTTCCCCCATAAGAAATACCCTGACTTCATGTCCTTGTTTTTTTGCTGTCACGGCAAACCGAAAAGCATTCCATGCTTTTTCAAATTCTTTTGTTTCTAAAATGATTCCAATTTTCATCATAACAAAATTTATTTTAGCGGGATGATAGCCTGTCCCGCACCAGCGGGAGAACCTCCATGTTGTTGATTATTATACTATTGTGTTTCCCGATAAATCGGGACAAGTGGTGTATGCTAATACATGGAGGTTTCATATGACTGTATTTATTTGTCTGTTTTGTTGTTTTGTAATTTTCGATAATGGATTGCAGCTACCCGTAGACAGGGGCAGATTACCAAAAAATGCCTACGAATCGTTATATTTTGGCCTTCCAATATTCTGTCCCACGAACAGCACCCCCCCTGTTTGCGGGTAGGTGCTGTTATGGGGCGTTTTTGATTATTCAATTATTCCTTTAAAGTGTCCATTTGTAATGGTATATACAGGTGCAAACTCTCCACTTGGATCGTACCATCCGTAAGCTATTCCACTAAAGTTTATTTCAATATAACTTTTTTCCACACCTGTCTCGAATGCTTTTTGGACATTGACTATTTTAAAATTTTCATTTTGTTTTAAAAAATACAGACCATTACTACCAAAATTTACAATTGCCTCATCAAAATTATTATAGAATAATGATTTTTCATCCTCAAAATTCTTATAATCCCATCCTTTAAAATAAACAGGTAGGCCATTATCTTTTAAATACAGAAGATCTTTTAATTCTCTTTTTTGAAACCTGAATTCTATTTTAATTGTGTCACCATTTTCCAATTCTAATCCGAACTCTTTTCCTCTGGAAAGAAATATACTATCATTTGGTTGATTTAGTGTATCAGAAGTATAAAACCATGAGCTGTATTTATTTATATTAAAAACACTTTTTACTTTAGATGAATAGTTATTGTCTGAATTAGATATTTCTACATTTAAAGTAATTTCGACACTTGGATTAGAAATTATATTCGAATTATTATCTTTCGAACAACCTATAAACATTATTAATAATAAGATGGTAAGATTTTTCATAATTCAAATGTTTTTAGTTTGGATTGACTTTTCTATATTTCTTAATAATATACCAAGTTAGGATCAGAGTATCTTTTTTAATCTTAACAAACATTTAAGTTTAATAACTATTGACAATGGCTATGTATTTTATAGCATAACAAAATTAGTTAATCAACTTATCAAATGTGTGCTTAACTGCAAAATACAATCTCTGTTGCAGCGATTTGGTAAATGCCCCATAACGAAAGAGTATATTCGATATTGCGTATATATTTGCCATATACGTATTGTCCTATTCCCGATAATTTTAAAAATTTTAATTAATTAAATGTAACAAGTTCTGCTAAAAAAAGCAAAAAGTAAATGTACTGATAAAGCAGTATCCCCGGAACCGGTAAAATGCCGGAAGAAACAGGTCTATAAAGGGTCAGGAAAAGTACAGGTATCATAACCGTCTGTAAACCGGGCCAAAATTTTGCGGAATTTCCGAAACAGGAACCTGGCCTTAAAGCTGTATCGGAGGAGATAAGTCAGGATTATTTTATTTTAGTCCAACATACACTATTGAACTGTCGATCCATTGGTTTACAATGGTTACAATTCCAAATCCATCATTTACATTCGATTTAACACTTACAGGTTCTGCAATCGGATTTCCTTCACCGGAGCTATATAAACCGGATGAAACCAGATAATTAAAGTACTCTTCTGTGATACTCTGCAGAACGACCTGGTAAGTTGTGTGTTGTCCCGTGCTGTAATAATTCTTTTTAAACTTAATGCCCTGGGATCTCCCGTTAAATAATCGATCGTTAAAAATTAATCCATATTCATAATCAAAATTACTATTGCCAAGTATAACATCATCGGTTTCAATAAATTCAATGTTAGTGTAAAACTCTGTATGAGTTTCTTCAAATTCATCTGTCCACGACCAGGTAAATGTGCTTTTCAGGCTAAGAATGTAAAAGTTTTCTTCATTGGGAGGGTCACTAACAAGCACATCAAAATGAAGATATTGTGACCATTCGTCTGTTTTAACGGTCATAGTATCGATTTTGAGTATGGGTACCAGGGTTGGCGCTTTGATTTCAACAGTTGCTTTTTTATCAATACCCGGCGCACTCACTTCAATTGAATAGGTCTTATCCTGCGCTACCACCATGTTTTTCGAATAGTAGGCATTTCTGAAGATCGTATCAACATAATAATTATTTATATCGTACGAATAGCTGAAAGACCAGATTTGATTCATCGTATCAAGATTGGTTACATAAACTCCATTCTCAAATAATTTTATTTCAGCATTGTCTACGCTTTCAATATTGCTTTGCTCAAGCATACTTTTGCTTTTAGAAACTGTCACCCTGATGGGCTCACCAACATTAAAAACCCCGTTTACTACCAGTTTCCTTTCATTTTCCGGGATATCCATGCTTATTTCCTTTGTACATGCGGAAATTGCGAGGATAAGGGGGATAAAAAGTTTTAATAAGCTGTTCATGCGATCAAATTAATTCATTATGCAGAAAATTATCTAAACACAATTTATTAATCCCTTAGAATTTAAATCTGTAACTAAAAGAAGGTATAACAGGAAACAAACTTAACTGCATCAGTTTAGATGGTTTATCTCCATGATCTTCAATGTACAACATAAATGGATTCAACCGATTATAGGCGTTGTAAACACCCCAGCTCCAGGTACTTCTTCCGTGTTTTTTTTGTTTATGCAGATTTACACCCAGATCAAGCCTGTGATAGCCTGGCATTCTGAAACCATTCCTGTTGTTGTAGCTTCCGAGCAGATCTTCGTAATAACCAAACGTTTGTGCAGGTAACATTTTTTCAAATTTATCAGTTACCAGTGTTACAGCATTCCCGGTACCATACACCCATGTCATTCCGGCATCCACCCTTTCAGAAAATTTATAGGTTAATACCACACTCATATCATGTCGCCTGTCATATTTATATGGGAATTGCATCCCATTATTAATATTTGGAAACGTACGATACGCGTAGGAAAGAGTATAGCCAATCCATCCGGTTAATTTGCCGGCATTTTTTTCAACTAAAAACTCCATTCCATATGAATTTCCCTTACCGATTTCAATTTTTTGCTGCCAATCGTCGTTAAATGAAAGAAATGAAGCCCCTTCCTTATATTCAATAAGGTTAATCATTTCTTTATAAAATCCTTCGACCGAAATATCAATTTGTTCGGTTAATGAATATGCAAGACCTGCTGCATATTGCCAGGAGTTTTGAGGCTTTATGCTATCAGTAACGGGAAGCCACAAGTCAGTAGGTAATCCGATTGAAGTATTAGATAACAAATGCAAATACTGGTTCATAGTTGAAAAAGCAGCTTTTGCCGACAATTCCGGGGTAATTAAGAACCGGGCGGAAATTCTTGGTTCTAAAGAGTTATAGGATGTATTCTTTAAAAATATATTTGAGAAATGCAGACCTGCATTTATCTTTAACCGCGAACCTATTTTAAAATCGTCTTCAGCAAAGAGGTTTATTTCGTTGGCAAATACTTTTTTATTGCCTAATGTGGTATCAATTCCTGTAAAGCCTTCATATTTATCCCGGTATAAAGTAACCCCGGGATTAAATACATGGTTTGTATAGTTCAGGCCAAACCTGATGAAATGATCCGGGGAAGGTAAATAATCAAAGTCAATTTTTGCCCCGGCATCATATATTCCCGATATGTATTCGAATTTACTTTCACCGGTTATTTTGCCTTCTTCTTTTTCTTCAAACCCCATACCGGTCAGAAACCGGTACCGGCTATAGGTTAATGTAGTATTGCTGAACAATTTATTATTAAACATATAGTTCCATCTCAGGGAGGTTGTAATATTCCCCCATTTCAGTCTGAATTTTGTTGTGGAGGTAACTTTGGTAAAATCACCGCCAAAATCAGACTTATCATAGCTGAATTTGTCAGAAAAATAAGCCTGATCATCACCGGTATAGGCGCTCAGAAATACCCGGCTGCGATCGGAAAATTTATAATTTATCTTAGCATTTAAATCATAAAAATAGTACCCCGCTGATATTCTTTCATCAGAACCGTAACCTGAATTTGTCTTATTCCCCAGCCAGATCAGAGGTTGCGCCAAAACATCAAGATAAGTTCTGCGGGCGGATACTATAAAAGAACTTTTATCTTTTACAATGGGACCTTCGAGAGTAGCACGGGAAGAGATCAAACCCACCGATACATCCGCTTTAAATTCGTTACTGTTTCCTTCTTTCATCCTTACATCCAGAACGGATGACAAGCGACCACCGTACCTGGCCGGGAAACCTCCCTTTATAAGAGTTGCATTATTAATTGCTTCTGCATTAAATACTGAAAAGAATCCAAACAAATGATTTACATTGTACACCGGAACGCCATCCAGCAGGATCAGATTTTGATCAGGGCCTCCTCCCCTGACATAAAACCCGCTTGTACCTTCCGTACCCGACTGAACTCCCGGAAGCAACTGAATAATTTTCAATAAATCAACTTCACCTAATATTACAGGCAGGTTTTTAACCATTGCCATCTGAACTACATTGGAACTCATTTGTGATTTCTCAACCACCGATTCAATTCTTGAAGCGCTGATAGTTACTTCTTCCAGTTCGCCCAGCAGTGAAAGTGAAATGTTAATTATCGTGTCATGTTTGAGAAAAAAATTATGTATAACGGGCTTATAACCTACATAAGATACGGTGAGCAAAATCGAATCAGTGGGTAAGGTGACACTATAAAACCCATATGTATTGGTAATGCTACCCTGCAGATTTTTCGCATTATATACATTGGCGCTTATAAGTTTTTCGCCTGTTGAATTGTCTGTTACATAACCACTAATGGTATACCGTTGCCCGAACAACGTCAGAGGGCAAAGAATCAATACCAGGAAAAACAGGTGCGTTTTCCGCATACCAATGAAACTATTTCTTTACGGCTTCCAGCAGTTTACCCGTATATAATAATGTAACATCCGCTTTTTTATTTGGTTCATAGCCTACCGGTTTATCTTTTCCAACCCAGACAATTTTAAAAGTCCGTGTTTTCAGCATCCCATCAAACGAGCCTGAAGAATAAAGGATTGTCAGTTTGCCTGATTGTTCAGTGTATCTGAACTTAATGGTTGAAAATGCTCCCTTTTCATAATTATAATTAACGTCTTCATCTTCATAAAGGATAAATTCCGCGTCCTTACCGGTATAAACGTACAAAGTAATTACATCTGCTGGTCGCTGAGAAGTGTATTCAATTTCTGGTCCGAACGGAATTATTGAACCTTCCTTAACAAATAATGGTATCCGCTCATAAGGTGCGTCGACAGAAATTTTTTGTCCGCCTTCAATGAATTCTCCTGAATAAAAATCGTACCAGCCGCTGGCTCTCGGGAAATAAACTTCACGTTCCCGGGCATGGTATTGATAAACCGGAGCAACCATAATTGAAGGGCCGAACATGTACTGATCACCAATATTCAGTACATCAGGATCACCATTAAAGTCCATAACCAGGGGCCTCATAATAGTGTAATCATCAAAGTAAGTTTTCGAAGCCAGGGAATAGATATAGGGCATAAGATGGTACCGCAGTTTGTTAACATATACCATACTCTTGTATGCCGGATGATGCGCGGGGGCAATATTATAAACTTCGCGATATGGAAACTGTCCATGGCTGCGGAACAACGGACAGAATGCGCCAAACTGGTACCAACGTGAATTTAATTCACGCCATTCATTCATATCTTCAGATCCTTCTTCAGCATTATAATACCGGTTCTCAACACAGAAACCGCCAATATCCATGGTCCAATAAGGGATTCCTGAAATTGCGAAGTTTAAACCTGCCGATATCTGGGCTTTCATGTCCTCCCACCGGGTTCCTATATCACCACTCCATGTGGCCGTTGAATATCTCTGTAAACCTGCAAATCCGGAACGGGTAAGCAGGAATACCCTTTTGTCAGGATCAACACTGCGCTGACCATTATAAATTGCTTCTGCATTCATCAGGGCATATGCATTAAAATATTTGGTTGATGGACCAAGAGCTGTCGGACCGGAAAGCTTTTTACGGTATTCGATGCTTGCATTGGATGCGATATCAGGCTCAGACGCATCCATCCACCAGGCATCAAATCCTTTGGTGTAGATATGTTCCTGCATCTGGCTCCAGAACAACTTACGGGCTTCCGGATTATAAGCATCGTAGAAAGATCCTATGTAGCCTTTACCAACCCAGTCCCGGATGCTGTCTTTGACAGCCTGCATATACATCCATCCTCTGCTTTCAAATTCCTTAAAATGATCAGTAGTATGATAAAACTTTGGCCACACAGAAATCATGATCCGGGCATTCATTTCATGTACTTTTTTCACCATATCTGCCGGATCAGGGAAACGGGCCGGATCGAATTCGTGAGATCCCCATGCATCTTCGGGCCAGTAGAACCAGTCGAGAACAATATTATCAAGAGGTATATGCCGACTTCTATATTCCTTAATTACTCCAAGTAGCTCCTGGTCTGTTTTGTAGCGTTCGCGACTTTGCCAATAACCCATTGCCCATTTTGGCATTATCGGCGCCTTACCTGTTAACTGCCGGTAACCACTTATTACACCATCAGTATTATCTCCGGAGATAAAATAATAGTCGATCTGATCTCCCATTTCTGAAGTCATCTGAAAGGATCCCTGATCATTTTTATTCCGTGGACTGAGAGCTTTTAGTCCGATATACGATACACCGCCATCCGGTTTCCACTCAAGGCGTATGGAATACCTTTTACCCTTCTCAAGCATTTTGTTGAATTTGTAGGTATTCGGATTCCAGGCTGTGCGCCAGCGTTCAGGAACTGTCAGTTCATCATTGATGTATAATTTCACATAACCTGCATAGTAAAGTTTGAAGTGAAAAATTCCTGATTCAGATGGTTCAAACTGTCCTTTCCAGACAATGGTCGAATTATTAAACTGAAATCCAATGGGGAATTTTTTTATGGTTGTAAGATTTTCATAATCAATTGATGTTTCCTTTCGGTTAACAAAAACCCGGTTTGTATCTGAATTCAGGTAATATATGGCGGATAATCCTCCTGCTTCTCCCCTGGAATCATAGAGTTTGAAAAGGCTCATTTCGGAATAATCGTGCGGATCACCAAATTTTGTCAGTGAATAATTGTCCCATAAAATCCCGTAATTTTTGTTCGAGACGACAAAGGGAATGGATACTTTGGTATTGTACTGGTAGAGAGTTTCGTTAAGTCCTTTGTAGTTGAATTCATCGGATTGATGTTGACCCAGCCCGTAGAATGCTTCATCTTCGGGGGATTCAAAAACCTGGGATAATGTATATCCGCCGGTGTCATCTGCTTTAACCGGAATAAAAGTTTTACCCCCGGTGGAATGTTCCTTAAGAAATATCTTGTCGTTTTTATCGGAAAAAACTACAGCCCCGGTAATTATGGAAACTTTGACTTTAACTTTGGCAGTTGATAAAAATATTGTGTCATTACGTTCTGTGACATCGAATGCTGGTTTAATGGTGTCAGGTTCAAGGATGCAAAGGCTTTTTGTTTCAGAGAACTGATTGGTGGGAGAAGCCTCAACATGAATAATACCATCATTTATTACTTCAAGCCGGATCGCTTTTGCACTGCCTCCAGCGGTTAACATTGGACGAAGGGTAAAACCATCTGAGGTTTTTTCCCATACTTCATTGGAACAGCCTGCAAGTACCATAGCGATTACAGACAAGAAAAATAACCTGTAAGTCATCATTTTCAAAATTAAACAAATATAAAAATAATATGTCCGATCCATATTATCACTGCGCAATATCAATCTAAATTAAGGATTTGATCTAAGGTTTAATCCAATAATTTAGATAATCTGGTTATTGCTGAATAAAATTACAATAAAATTAAGACAGAAAAAACTAAGGAATACTTTAAATGAATCCTCCAGGGTATTTTATTTTTCCCCCATCGGAAGTTTTGCATCAGGCCAGTTCATTCTGAAATCTACCCAGTAATCCCTTATGGTGGATTTAATATCTTTATGCAAAATCCATAATCCCAGTAAGTTAGGAATAGTCATTACGGCAATGGTGATGTAGGAAAGATTCCAGATAATGGTAGTATCAGTAAATGATGCGAGGAAAAATCCCAAAACATAAGCTATTTTGTAGTAAACTTCGTATTTAGTTCCCCAGAGATAGGTAACTGCACGGCTACCGTAATAAGACCATGAGATGGCCGTTGAAAATGCAAAAAGCAGTAGTCCGATGGCTACGATATATTTACCATAATGTCCGAGAATACTTCGGTTAAAAGCTTCAGTTGTGAGAGCGGCGCTATGTAAAAGCGACTTCCCATAAAACATAATATTGGCTGCAGAGGCATCGCGCAGAAGCCTTCCATTCTGCACATTCAGATTTCCGGTAAAGGGAATATCACCTGATTTAATAACTATTTCTTCGCCAATTGATTGCGCATGAATGAGGGTAATTTCATTTTTTATCATTCCCATTACAACCTCCATTTGTCCGGAAAAAAGTTGAACATCTCCCTTTCCATTCCTGATAAAAGTACGCAGAGCCTCCGTATGAGCAGGCGATGTTTCCTTGTAATCTCCATGGACTATAACCATGTCTGCATCTTCAAAGCGGTTAGAAAGTTTTTCGTTCCAGACACCTGAAGATAGCAGCACCATCCCGGTCAGCATACAGATGATAATCGTGTCGATAAAAGGTTCGAGAATTGCAACAACACCTTCCGATACCGGTTCATGTGCCCGGGCGGCAGAGTGAGCTATTGGAGCCGAACCCTGACCCGCTTCGTTTGAAAAGAGTCCGCGGTTAACTCCCCTGTTAAAGGAAAAAGCAAAACTAGCTCCCAGAAAGCCTCCGACAGCAGCGCTTCCCGTGAATGCATCACTGAAAATGGAAAGGAATGAAGGAATAATATTTTGGTAGTTGGTAGCAATAACTAAAAAAGATCCAAGAAAATAAATTATAGCCATTGCAGGCACCAAGGCAGATGTCACTTTAGCGATTCTTTTGATTCCGCCAATGATTATCAATGCAAGCAGAATAGCCAGCGCTGCTCCTGTAATCATCTTATTGATGTTCCAGGTTGCAAACATGGCATCTGAAATGCTGTTTATCTGCGGTAAACTACCGGTTCCAAAAGAAGATAAGATGGTTGCAAACGCAAAAAAAGCGCCCAGCCAAACGCCTGTTTTAATAATTCTTCCGCTTCCGGTTTTAATGTTCAGTCGTTTTTTCATATAATACATAGGGCCTCCGGAGATAGAGCCATCAGGCAGAATATCCCTGTATTTATGAGAAATAGTTACCTCCACGAATTTGGTACACATCCCGAGAAGCGCTGTTACCAGCATCCAGAAAAGAGCAGCAGGTCCACCAAGATGAATTGCCAGGGCAACTCCCGCTATATTACCCGTCCCGACCGTTCCGGAAAGCGCTGTAGCTAACGCCTGGAAATGGGAGGTGTCGCCTATCTCCGACTTCTTATCGAATTTTCCCAGAACTACTCTGAGAGCATGTCTGAAATAACGAATTTGCGGGAATCCTAGATAAATGGTAAAGAAAAGTCCTGTTCCCAAAAGAAAATAAACAAACCAGGGGTGACCGCCAATATATTGATCGAGCCATAGGATGAATTCGTTAATCTTTTGCATCAATGAGGATTTGTATTTAAGGGGATAAATATAAGTAATTAATTTTTCAGGATATGGGAAACTGTTCGGTTTTGTCCTATTCAGTAACCTGATTGGGTCTTCAAAAATACCACAGAATATTCCCTGGCTGTACCTGAATAGTTACCAAATTTTAAAACACTTCCAAACCGTGATAAATTTTATTGGCAAGAATTCACTAATTTTACTTTTTAAATTTTCCTAAAAAAGTCCCTGATGGAAGCCATATATTCTTTCGCTTTACTGGCAATTACCTCATTTTTTACCATCATGAATCCTGTTGGCACTATGCCGGTTTTCATGTCAATGACCTCTGAACTGGATCAGGACCGAAAAAAAAGGACTGCCCGTAAGGCAGTAATCGTGGCGTTTTTTACCGTACTCTTTTTTGCATTTACCGGTCAGCTGCTTTTTAAGTTCTTCGGAATTTCAGTTAATAGTTTCAGAATTGTTGGAGGTGTCATATTTTTCCTGATCGGTCAGGATATGCTTCACGCCCGCCTGGGAGCGATCAAATTCAGCGGCAAGGAATCGGAGATCAATGCATATATTGATGATATTTCTGTGACTCCGCTTGGCATTCCGATGATATGCGGGCCGGGAGCTATTACCAACGGCATTGTTTTAATGGAGGATGCCAACTCAGTTCCGAAAAAAATTATCCTGGTAGTTTCTGTTATGCTGGTCTTGGTGGCAACCTATTTTATTTTAGTGGGATCTGCGCGAATATCAAAGCGTATCGGTGATACCGGAAACAAAGTATTGATGCGGCTTATGGGCCTTATCGTGATGGTTATTGCCGTGGAGTTTTTCTTCACGGGTTTAAAACCCATCATTGTTGATATTATTCAATCATCCCGGTAATACAACATGAAGACCATGTCCACTTTTCAACAAATCAGCAGTCTGCAGAATCCTCACATTAAAAATCTTACTCTGCTTGCAACAAAGACACGAACGCGTAAGCAACAGAATGTATTTCTAATCGAGGGAGCAAGGGAAATTGTCAGGGCTAAAGAAAGTGGTTTCCGGTTTGACTCCTGTTATTTTTGTCCTGATATTCTCGCACCCGACTTAAAGGAAGTATTAAAGACTTTCGAAAAAGATGTCAGGATATATGAAGTGAGTTCCCCTGTATATTCAAAAATTGCGTACAGGGAAAATGTTGACGGGATGCTTGTTACGGCTTTCATGCGGGATAAAAAGCTTGAAGATCTGCAACTGAAGGAGAAGCCTCTGATCCTTATACTTGAATCGGTTGAAAAACCGGGAAATCTTGGAGCAATTCTTCGCACTGCTGATGCAGCGGGTCTGGATGCCGTCATTATTTGTGATTCCCAAACTGATATTTATAATCCCAATGTTGTAAGATCGAGCCTGGGATGTCTGTTTTCAAACCAGGTTGCAGTGTGTGAGTCAAAGGATGTCATACTTTTTTTAAAGAAAAAAGGAATAAGGATTTTTGCTGCTGCCCTGCAAAATTCCATGATGTATCATCATGAGGATTATAGCGGTGGATCAGCCTTTGTAATGGGATCA
The DNA here is from genome assembly GCA_964349045.1 of uncultured Chitinophaga sp. Classification (GTDB taxonomy): domain Bacteria; phylum Bacteroidota; class Bacteroidia; order Bacteroidales; genus JACJXF01. The sequence goes on along the minus strand of CAYGFI010000028.1, from coordinate 11,517 downwards.
GAAGCCGGCGGTTTAACTGAAATATGGAGGAAAGAGGCGGACCGGATCATTCAGATTCCAATGGCCGGAATTGCTGATTCCCTGAATGTATCAGTGTCGGCGGCAGTTTTGGTTTTTGAGGCTTTAAGACAAAGGGATTTTACTTTTTAAAGTGCTTCCATAACATTTTAATTCCAATTGCCGCTATAACAAATGTAACCACAACTGCTGCAAGTTTTATCAAATCCCTGATTAAAGGATCTTTGATTGCCGAATTAAATGAGGATTTCATGGTTATGAGTTTGGAGTTAATTCATTTGAAGCTGTAAAGCAACTAAGGCGTTTTCAGGAATTGCCCTGTATATAACCCGTGCAGCCTTTCTATCGAGGCTGATTTTTATTTCGGGCACAAATTCAACCGGAGTAAATCGTACGAGATTCTTCCGTATATTTTTGCGCTTCATTGCCCGTTTTTCTTTTTTGTAAACTTTTAATTGCCGGAGGTATCCCCTTTCAGGCTTTTCCGACTGTTCAAAATTCAAAACGAGTTTACGGTCAAGTACCAGTGTAAAGTGTACCGGGTCGGGTTCATTTTTCAGAGGATCCAGTTCCAGCTGGCTCATAGCTTCTATAGTATCTTTTGGAGCTTTTTTATATAAAACCGGTGTTTTGGGAATGGATGAGAAGTGAGTGTCGACTATAAAGGGTCTGGAAAGCCAGTAAGTCAATACAAAAGGATTCACCTTTTTAAAAGCATGGCTAACTTTATAAAACCGGATTTTGGCGCTATAAATTGTAACACCTTGAACAACAAGTGAAACAGAGCTGTCTTTAAGGCTTATTGCAAAAGAGATACTGTCGCTTTCAGTCATTTCCAATCTGGAAAGTAAAAATGCTTCACGGGATTTGAGATCAACGGCTCTTTTCATCAGTGAATCTTCGACTGTAAGTTGCCAGATGTTGTCAGGACGCCAGGCTTTCTTGTCATCTGAGTTTACTTCGGGTGGGGATATTTTAAAACGTAAAACAGGAATGATAACAGTCATTACTGTGAAATAGGAAAAAAAAACGATTCCAACCGACAGGGTGATGCGCTTAATCCAGACCAGGGTTTGTCTTGTTTCAGACATTTAAATCAGGAATAAATATGTGATTCATTCGACACTGCTAAAATATATAAACTTTTGATCCCACCCTAAGGGTTCTGAACACCTGCTCCAGGTCGGCATCTCCAAGGCGAACACATCCATGAGTTACCGGCATTCCAAGCAGACGCTGATACAGTGTTCCATGAATAAGGTATCCGTTTCCAATACTCAGGGCATAATCGCCCAGTACGCCGCGTTCATATCTTTCAAAACTATTGGCATGTTTGGGAACTGGAAGACCTTCCTCGATAAATGCCCAATCGGGTTTCCTCCATACCGGTGATTCGGTTTTTCCCTGTATGCGCATCATTCCTTTGGGGGTTTCGAACATCCATTTCTTCTCTCCTCCGGCATCAAGCAATACAAAACTGCCGGTAGAACACATTCCTTCTCTTACCAGCTTACCATTGCTGATCAGAGTAAAAGTATTATCACTGGTGTTTACGATAAGATAGGGCTGACGATTTGATAATCTGGCATAGCTGGATTCCAGTTTTTTTACGCGTTTTTCGTTTAATAAAAACAATTCTGAAGATCCCTGATTGTTTGCAGTGACAAATTCCCGGAGTTCCGGCTCTGGTTTAATTTTCATAACTACCTCCTGCATGTAAGGCAGGGTAGAAAACATAATAATCCAAAGCAACCAGAAAAATACAGGTACAGAAACATATATCAGCAGTTGAATCAAAAAAGAAGCACTTTCATCTGTCTTCTCAATGGTTTCCGGATTTTCTGTCTTTTTTAGAAAACTGAGAAGACTCGTCATCCCCAATTTAAATTCAGAAATTATTTCCATCTTATTAATTAAACAATTCTTTTAAAGGGATAAGCGATCCCACGATTGTTACGGTAGTGCCGGTATGTACCAGGGCGTACAATTTATCTATGTCTTTGTTTGCAAGCGCTACGCATCCTTCGGTCCAGTCCTTTCCTTTGCCACCGTCGCCATGTATTTCTATTAAATCTCCAATACTTGCAGAAGCCGATAGGGCGCCCTGTTGAATATCTTTTTCGAAGCGGGCAACATCAACTTCATTGGGGTAATTCAGTAACAATGCCTTATAATATTTAGTTTCTTTATGATTTACCTTTTTTTTGATTATCTGATAAATTCCTTCGGGGATTGCATTGTCGCCTTCCTGTCTTTTATGTCCAATCCAGTTAACTGATAATTCGGCTTCAAAGCGGTCAATTATTTTACCGTCCTTCAGGAGCATACATTGATGTGCCATTTTATCTACAATTATGGCATAGGATTGAGCATCCCTTGATCTTTCGACAGTCTGGTTGTACCATCTTTCCCAGGTAGTATAAGATTTAAAGTATACCTGAAGTTTAGTTCTAACACTGCTTTCGAGTTCAGAAAAATCCTCAAAAGCAATTATTAATTTCTCGTAGGCCGAGTTAATATCTCCGCGGTTTGATGCTTCAATTGCCTCCTTTAAAAGAAGGTGCGCCTCTGAGTGATTTATCAGAATTTCCTTTTCAAGGGGTAATACACGAAATTTTTCAGTAAAAAAATTATCTCTTTCAAGAAGATGAGCCTGGGTATCCTTAATGAAATCCTTCATAGATCCCGATTTCTCAATTGCTTTTTTACCGGCAGCTACTGCTTTATCGGTAGTTTTCCTGATCAGATTTCCGGTAAGTGTGTAATCACGACGGATAATCCACAATTCATTTTGGACTCTCCATTCTTTCATTACTTTGGAATGAAGAGAGATACATTCTGTAAATTCAGCAGCAGCATATTTTGATGCACCATGTCTGCGGGCGAACGCTATGGCTTTTTCCATAGCGTCGGCAGACTGTGCCGGCCCTTTTGGCGGAAAAATCGTTCCGGTTAAATATAATCCGGCGCCTATTGCAATAATTGAAACAAGTATAATAAAAAAGATTTTTCGCATTACAATCTGGTCTTATAAAAAAGACCCCCGGTTTACGGAGGTCTTTTCAGGTTCAATTTTTTTGCCGATGCATTAATATCTAACCGGAAAATTATCTTCTCCTGTATTTAGCAATAGCATCAGTTAATTCCTGTTTAATGGAATTAGCTTTTTCAATAGCGGCGGTAATTTTGTCATTAGCTGCCATGTATTTGCCATCATTGTAAAGAGCTGTAGCCTCAGCAATTGAAGCTTCGATTACAGTCAGATCCTGTTGAATAGCTTCCAGGGCTGCTTTACCTTCTTTGCCCTTGGGAGCTTTCAGAAGGAGAGCTTTGTCTTCAGCTAAAAGTGCAGCAGCTTCAGTAAGTGAAGTTTCAACTTTAGCTTTAACTTCAGCTTTCTTTGCAACAGCATTGGTCACTGCTTCGTTTGCAGCAACAACGATAGCATCGAGTTGTGCAATAGATGGTTTGTAATTACGTTTCCAGAATGACTGTGAATTCATGGTTTCGATGTTGGTCATTACCATGTTCAAAGAATCCTGAATCGCGTTAAATTCTACAGGAATGTAAGTGCCGGCCTCTGCAGTTTTAGCTGAATCAACAGCTGATTTTGCGAGATCCATTTGCGCCTGTGGCGCTTTTTGACAACCTGTAGCGAGAACTACTAAAAGTCCTAAAGTAAGAACAGAAAATAAGATTTTGTTTTTCATTGTTATAACCTCCTGGTTAATCTTTAAGTTTAAATTTGCGCTATTAAGACGAAAGAATTTCAAAAGGTCACTGAATTTTTTATTTTTTTTTAATTCTTTTAAAGGTTCAGTAATGACTTTCAGAAATTATTCATCACAATATAGTTAAAAAAAACGTTTAATCTCATTATATTTGAAAGAAAGTAAAATCGCATGCGGATAATCTCTGAAAATAAGCTTAGAGATGAGGAAATAATCAGGAATATTCTTCAGGGGAAAAAGGATCAGTTCAGGATTTTATACTCCCGTTATGAAAGAAAAGTCCTCGATAAGTGTTATTCTATTCTTAAAGACCAGGATCTTGCCGTTGAGATTAAACAGGAAATATTCTCCAAAGTCTACGAAAAACTTTCCGGATACAAAGGGATAGCTTCATTTTCTTCCTGGTTGTACGCGATTACCTATAATCACTGTATCGAATACCTTAGACACCGGAAAAAACTAAACTATCCCGAATGGAACCGGAGCAATGAACTCCCGGAAACTATCGATGAGATATATGAAACTGATACTACCGGAATCAGGTATGAGAGATTATTGAAAATTATGGAGATGATCCACCCGGAAGAAAAAGCCCTGTTACTGATGAAGTATCAGGATAATATTCCTCTTAAGCTTGTCATGTCAACTTTCAGAATTTCAGAAAGTGCAGCCAAAATGAGAATAAAACGTGCAAAAGCAAGGGTAATGTATTTATACAAAAGCTTATATCCTATTGAGGAGTAAAAAGTGACCTTTTTTGTTGAATTCGTCTTAATTAAAATTTTCTTGAGAGTGAAAGATTTATTTAAGACGATATTAACCGGTAGCAGCAGCATGCCTCCCGAAAATGTTCAACTTGCCTTTAACCTGAGGTTCAAAGAGGCTGCAGCAGTAGAGTGGCACATTGAAGGCAAATATTTTGAATCCATTTTTGTTTACCATGGAAAAGAAATTATTTGTCGTTTCGATAAGAATTCTGCCTGGATTGATACAAGAATCAATCAAAGTCTTGTAGAGATTGGTAAAGACATCACCGGTAAACTGTCTGACCTGGGTGAAATCATGAGTTCTATTCGTATAGAAAAACCCGAAGGAATCTTATTCGAGTTTGTTATCCGCGATAAAGAAATGAATCGCCAGATTTATTTCACAAATCCTTCCGGTGAAATCATCGAAAAACGAGGTTTCAACTCGGTTTACGATTTGTTTTAAACCGATAAAACACTCCCAGCGGTAACCTTCTGCCTCCTTTATCTGTGAGATATAATTCCCCGGTCTCAGGATTTTCAAGTTCAGTAAACATAGAATTTACAATGCTTTCGGCAATAACCGCTGAAAAACCCACAGAATAAAGATTCAGCAGAAAAAATCCTTTTTGCTTATCCAGCAGGTCCAGGCAAGCCTTTACCATTTCACGGATATTATCTTCCAAAATCCATTTTTCACCTTCCGGACCTCTTCCATATGCAGGCGGGTCAAGAATAATTCCCTGGTAAACACTGCCTCTCCTGACTTCCCTTTGAACAAATTTCATCGCGTCATCGATAATCCAGCGGATATTACCCAGATCACTTAAACGTGAATTCTCCGCTGCCCAGTTAATTACCTGTTTTACAGAATCAACATGCGTAACTTTTGCACCGGCAGCGCTTGCGGCAAGAGAGGCTCCACCGGTATAGGCGAAGAGGTTGAGGATTTGAGGTTGAGGTTGAGGTTGATGTTGAGGTTGAGTGTGGTGAGGAGGCGTTGCAAATTCCTTAAGGGACCCGGAGATATAATCCCAATTGGCGGCCTGTTCAGGAAAGATACCGATATGCTTGAAGGATGTGAGTCCAAGCCTGAATTTTAATGCAGGCTGAATCCCGTTATATTCGATCATCCATTGTTCCTGCATTCCCGGCTTTAGCTTCCATTCTCCCTTTTCGTCGTCCAATAAGGTAACAGCAGATCCCTTACGCCGGGTGTAGACTGCATGTGACATTTTTTCCCATTCAGCAGCGGAAAGTACTTTTGCCCAGACAGCCTGAGGCTCCGGACGTGAAAGTATATATTTACCGAACCTTTCGAGCTTTTGAAAGTCGCCGGTGTCAATAAGCTCATAATCATCCCATTTACCGGGAGTAACAAGATTGATATATTCTGATAGGATCATTTATTGATAAGTTTTTATACAAAGCTGCAATTTAGACAAGTAAATTTAGAATTTAGAATTTAGAATTCCCTTCATAATCACTACTTTTATAATCCGAAATAACGGCTTAAAGTATGTTCAAATTAATTCTTCTGGTAGGAACAGGTGGATTTATTGGCACCGTGGCCCGCTTCCTGGGTGCACGCTACATAACGGAAAATTTCCTCTCTTCTTTCCCATTCGGTACAATGACAGTTAATATTATCGGATGTTTTCTGATAGGAGTATTTTATGGTATGTCGGAACGCGGCAGCCTGATGAGCGAGGAATGGAGGATATTCCTGACAGTTGGATTCTGTGGCGGATTTACAACCTTCTCCAGTTTTGCCAGCGAGAATCTGACACTTCTGAGAGACGGTGCATTTTTATATTTTCTTTTATATACAGGGCTCAGCGTATTTCTGGGTCTTGCCGCAACCTTTCTTGGTAATGCCTTAACTAAAATTATCTGATTATGGACATGCAATCCAAAACCCGGATTATGCGCATTTATCTCAGTTCAACAGATAAATTCAAAAACGCTCCATTATATGAAACCCTTGTCTTTTTAGCCAAACGGAATAAAATGGCCGGCGCTACAGTATTAAAAGGAGTGATGGGGTTTGGCGCCAGCTCAGCTGTGACTTCCACCCGCTTCTGGTCAGTTTCTGAAAAACTACCCATGATAATAGAAATCATTGACGAGGAAGAAAAAATCAATAAGTTCTTCAAAGTAATTAAACCTTACCTCGAAAAGGTTAAGAAGGGGATCATGGTTTCGGTTGAACATGCACAAGTTGTGATGTATAAGTCCGGGGGAAAATAGAAAAATGGAAAAATTATTACTATTCGGAATCTTAAGCCTTCCATCCGTATATTATTCATGGAGGTCCTTGTTTACAATAAAAAGTCATGGGTTTTACCGGTTCTTCGGCTGGGAATGCATCATCTGGCTCTTTGCCGGCAACTATACTTTCTGGTTTGACGAACCCTTTTCGGTAAATCAGATTTTTTCATGGTTTTTTCTGATCCTATCTGTTTACCTGGCAATAGCCGGTCTGATCCTGATGATAAAACTCGGGAAGCAATCATCAAACAGAAATGACGAAGCGCTTTTTCATTTTGAAAAAACTACAAGGCTGATTGAAACGGGTATCTTTCGATATATCAGGCATCCTCTTTATGCCTCACTGATATATCTGACCTGGGGGATCTATTTTAAAAATCCGTCTCTTATGAATTTTATTTTTGCTGTACTTTCAACAATCTTCCTGTATATAACATCAAAAATTGATGAAAAGGAATGTATTCAGTTTTTTGGCGACGAATATAAATATTACATGAAACGGAGTAAGATGTTTATACCTTTTGTTTTTTGAGTCTGAATGTCGTGATTACGGGTATAAGAAATTCTTTTCCCCGTTTTATTAAAATCTTCACCTTTTCTTTCTTTTATTAATAATCGTTCTGAAATCCTGATTTTCGTGAAAACTTTCAGATATGACAATTGGGGATTTTTACTATTTCGACCTTATTGTTTAATTTTACTTTTTAAACTTTGCAGATGCCACTGAAAAACCTGATTCAGAATTTTGTTCCACCTGAAAAATGGATTGTACCTGTAATAGTTGCTCTTGCAATATTTTTCGGCCTTTTTCTTTACCTGTTCTATATTTCCAACGCCCCTTCCTATTTGTCAGACAATCCGAAAACCTGTGTGAATTGCCATATCATGACTCCACAATATGCCACCTGGAGTCACAGTTCGCATAAAACTGCTACCAATTGTAACGATTGTCATGTTCCGCATAATAACGTATTTAATAAATATTATTTCAAAGCGAAAGATGGGCTGAGACATGCTACTATATTTACTTTACGTGCTGAACCACAGGTTATTTTTATTAAAAACGCGGGAAGAGAAGTTGTCCATGAGAACTGCATCCGTTGTCATCAAGAGTTGATTTATGATGCGAAAATTGCCAGGTATTCAACTGATATCAATCATTTCAGGCAAGACAGAAAATGCTGGGATTGTCATAGGGAGACCCCTCACGGAAGAGTAAACAGCTTGTCAAGCACACCAAACGCCCGCGTTCCATTGCCTGAGAGCCCGGTTCCTGACTGGATGAAAACAAATAATGATATAAAATAAACTCAAAAAACAAATACCATGAGACCATTAAACGAAAATATAAAAAAAAGACCCTGGCTTGGCTGGGTTCTTTTTATTTTTACCATGGGACTGGTTTTTCTATTAGGACTGCTGGCTTCATCAATTACAGAAAGACGTACGGAGGCTTTATTTGCCTACACACCCAAAGTTGAGTACGGACAATATGAGCCAAGAAATGCAGTATGGGGGAAAAATTTCCCGCGTGAATACCAGACATACCAGAAAACATCTGATACCATATTTAAAAGTAAATACAATGGAGCCGCAACAAGAGATATGCTGGAAGAAGATCCCAGGCTGGTTGTATTATGGGCTGGTTATTCATTTTCAAAAGATTATAAGCAGGGACGTGGTCATTATTATGCCGTTGATGATATCCGGAATACGCTTCGCACCGGCGCTCCTCTGGAAGGCGAGAACAGTCCGCAACCTAATACCTGCTGGGCATGTAAAAGTCCGGATGTACCAAGAATAATGGCCGAAACCAGTGTGGCAGATTTTTATAAGGGAAGTTGGGAAACCAAGGGTGTCGAAGTAATGAATGGAATAGGATGTGCCGATTGCCATGATGCTAAAACGATGAATCTCAGAATCAGCAGGCCTGCTTTACTGGAGGCATTTGAAAAAATGGGTCGCGATATAAATAAAGTTTCCCATCAGGAAATGCGTTCACTCGTATGTGCACAGTGCCATGTAGAATATTATTTCAACAAAAAAATAGTTGATGGGGTTGCTTATCTTAAATTTCCCTGGGATGACGGGATGACAGCAGATGCGATGGAAACTTATTATGATAATATTGGTTTCACTGACTGGACACATGCCTTAAGCAAGGCTCCCATGCTAAAAGCCCAGCACCCTGATTACGAGATGTATTTAACAGGAGTTCATGCCACCAGGGGTGTTTCTTGTGCCGACTGTCATATGCCCTATATAAGCGAAGGAGGACAAAAATTCACCAATCATCATATTCAGAGTCCACTGAATAACATATCGGCATCATGCCAGGTCTGCCACAGGGAAGAAACCTCACAACTGGTCGGTGATGTTTACAGCAGGCAGGACAAAATCATTGAAAACAGAAATGTGCTGGAAGAGATTCTGGTAAGGGCACATGTTGAGGCTAAAAAAGCCTGGGACCTTGGAGCCACTGAAACACAAATGAACGAGATTCTGATGCTGATCCGTCATGCGCAATGGAGATGGGATTACGTGGCTGCAAGTCATGGTTCATCAATTCATTCACCTGTTGAATCGTCGAGGATTATCAGTACCGGGATTACACGTGCACAGGAAGCAAGAATAAAGCTGGTACGTACGCTTGCCGGACTTGGTTTCTCAGGGGAGGTTCCCTATCCGGATATCAACTCTAAAGCAAAAGCCCAGTCATATATTGGTTTGGATATGAAGCAGCTGAACAGCGATAAGAAAATCTTCATTGAGCAGATTATTCCCGTTTGGATCAAACAAGGTGAGGAAAGAGAGAAAAACTACCCTGTTAAACTTCAGAATTAGAACAGAAAATTTAAAATATAAAGATAGAATTCACGGGGAAATGATCTGAAGGAAACATCCCTTTAAATTGATCATGCAAAACCCGGCTGGATTTAACTTTCAATAAAGGTGAACAAAAAATATAATCGATACGATTGACCGGGGTTTCTTCACTCCATCCATGAAAGGTTGCCCCTTTATGGGTTTCCTTTGGATGTTTTTTACTGTAAGAATCTGTAAGGGATTTAATGGAAAGAATCTTATGATAGACCGTATTATCCGGAGTAACATTCAAATCGCCCATTATAATTACCGGCATTTCATTAATATCTTTTTTAAACTTCCCGAGGATAAATTCTATACTTTTCTCCCTGGCGGACTGGGATACATGATCGAAATGGGTATTAACGACAAGGATGGAATCCCCCGAAATTATATCACGAAAGAATCCGAATGTAACCATACGACTAAATGCCGCTCCCCAGGTGTTGGATCCGGGGATTTCAGGTGTATCGGATAACCATAAATGACCTGATTTTATTACCTCCCAGCGGGTTTTGTTAAACAAGAGCGAGCAGCCTTCCCCTATGCCCGGATCCGCTTCCCGGGTACGAAAAAAATACTCGTATTCATTCTCCAGATTCTTACTGATTTGATCCATCTGAACAGGTAAAACCTCCTGTAAACCAATAAAATCATGCCCTCTAAGGATAGAAATAACACCTTCCTTGCGATTATCCCAGTTCTCTGCATCGTTATTGAAAGAGGCATAACGGATATTATAGCTGAGAACGTTGATTTGCTGGGCAATGCCAGAATCAGAAGTTATCAGTAAAAGAAAAGCAAAAACAATTGAATAAAGTGTTCGTTTCATTGGAAATAGGAGTTTGAGGTTGAGGTTGAGGTTGAGGTTTAGGGAAATATTTTCTCATTCACTCATTCACTCATTCACTCATTCACTCATTTACTAATTTACTCATTCACTTTTCCCCACCAACTCATACGCCACCACCCTGTTATCGAAAAACGTTGGAACAAGCAGAGTATTACTCTCCGCGATATATCCTATATCGGCTGTGTTCTTCTTCTGGTCCCGGGTTTGGAGGAGTGACGTTTTTGAATGATCCGGATTAATAAGGAAAACCTCCCCCGACCAATCAGAAACAAGATAATAACCTGCGATCCCGGTAAATTCTATACCATCGCCGTGACCTATGCTATCGGTTAACATGGTTACTGTACCTGTTGCCGGATCGACGGAATTGAAAGAAGAAGTGGCCAGGAGAATTCTTGACTCTTCAGCATACAGACCATTGGGGGAGGTAAGTCCCGTAATCCATTCGCTGACTTTACCATCTTTATAAATATGAATTTTCCCTGCACGGGAATCAGTGAAATAGACCAGCCCGGTTGCGTCTATCGCAAGGTCGTTCAAAAAGACTGCGCCTTCCACGGGAATGGTCTGAATGACTTTAGCCTCATCCAGGTCAATGATTACCAGGTCGGTTACGGCGGTGACATACAATAGATTCCTGAATACGCCCATCCCTTTGGGCTCTTTAATTCCCTTTATCCATTCAAGGTCCAGAACTTCACCGGTAGCGCTGAGACGGGAAATAAATCCCTTCGCATCCTTTTCGGCTGGATTAAGATTCATATTTGCAACATAAAGCACATCCCGGGCTTCGTCGTATAAAACAGATTCGGGAGTTTTGAGAACGGTATCTGTTGTCCAGATTTCCTTTAATTCATATCCGGTTACCGAATCTGCTGTAGTCCTGTTACCGGGTTTGCCGGTGCAGGCGATTAAAAAGAGACCTGCAAGAATTGGGAGAAATAGAATGTTTTTCATTTGATTACTGTTATGGGTTAAGTTGAGGTTGAGGTTGAGGTTGAGGTTGAGGTTGAGGTTGAGGTTGAGGTTGAGG
>CAYGFI010000027.1:0-37109 GCA_964349045.1 uncultured Chitinophaga sp. | reverse complement strand
CTAATGTATAATATTGCATATTTTGTGTCAATTATGTGATATAAATCACATTAATCGCACTTTATATGTGATAAAATGAAAATTAACAGGGAAATAAGTAGCAAGCTTACTGAATGGAAAAAATCTCTAAACCGTAAACCATTGCTGTTACAAGGAGCCAGACAGGTGGGGAAAACATGGCTTTTGAAAAGTTTTGGCAGGGAAGAATTCGAAAACCTGGCATATTTTAACTTTGATGAGCAGCCGGATCTTAAACAGTACTTTTCTAATTCAAAAGACCCTAAACGTATTCTGCAAAACTTATCCTTAGTGAATGGGAAACCCATTGTGCCAGGTAAAACCTTGATCATCTTTGATGAAATTCAGGAATGCAATGATGCACTGAACTCTCTTAAATATTTTAATGAAAATGCTTCTGAATATGTGGTTTCCTGCGCTGGTTCATTATTGGGTGTCACTTTGTCACGGGGTGCTTCTTTCCCGGTCGGTAAAGTAGATCTTTTGACTTTATATCCACTTTCTTTTACCGAATTTTTAGCAGCAGACGACTCGACTCTTATTTCCTTTCTTAATCAGATAGATGAAATTTCACCTATTCCTGATATCTTTTTTTATCCTCTTATTGAAAAATTTAAGAAGTTTTTTATTTGCGGAGGAATGCCTGAAGCCGTTGTTGCTTTGCTTGAAAAAGAGGATGTTGAGCTGACTCAAACCGTATTACGAAATATTCTGGATACATATACTCTCGATTTTTCTAAACATGTCGAAAACTATGTTGTTCCAAAAATTGGCTATATATGGTCTTCGATCCCTTCGCAGCTGGCTCGTGAGAACAAAAAATTTTTATATCAGGTAGTTAAAACCGGTGCCCGGGCCCGTGAATACGAAGATGCTCTTCTATGGATTTCGCAAGCTGGTCTGGTGTATAAAACCTACCGGAATATAAAACCAGGATTACCTCTATCAGCTTATGATGATCTTTCATCGTTTAAGCTTTATCTTCTGGATGTTGGATTACTTCGGCGTCTCTCAATGTTGGATCCGGTTGCTATTAAAGAAGGAAATAGGTTATTTACCGAATTTAAAGGAGCATTGAGTGAAAATTATGTTTTGCAAAGTCTGGTTAGGCAGTTCGAATCACCTCCCCGCTATTGGACATCGGGCAACAAAGCCGAAATTGATTTTCTTATTCAGGACGGTAATGATATCATTCCGATAGAGGTAAAATCGGATTCCACAGTTACCGGTAAAAGCCTTACCTTATACAATAAAGAATTCCAACCTAAAGTTCGTGTCCGTTATTCTCTGAAAAATCTAAAACAAGATGGAGGTTTGTTAAACATTCCTTTATTTATGGCTGATTATATGAAAAAATTGATTGCCTTAAAAAAATAAATTTCTTACATCATGAGCGAATTCGACTCCCGCGCCCGCGTTTGGGACAATGATAAAATGCATCTTGACCGGTCTGAAGCTATTGCTGCTGAACTGGAAAAGATAGTTCCCGCTGACAATTCCTTTAAGGCGCTTGAATACGGAGCCGGAACCGGTATATTAAGCTTTATACTGAAATATAAGTTTTCGGAAATTGTACTGATGGACAGTTCCAGGGAAATGATAAAAGTTTGTGAAGAGAAAAAAGAATTTTTCAATACACCCCATATCCATCCTTTATGGTTTGACCTGGAACATAACGATTATGTGGGGAAATTTGACATTATATATAACCAGATGGTACTTCACCATGTCAATAATATTGACCTGATTCTCGGTAAATTCCATTCACTTCTTAAGCCTGGAGGAATCCTGGCAATAGCTGATCTATATCCTGAAGACGGCTCCTTTCATGGTCCCGAGGTGAAAGTGCATTTAGGATTTGACCCTGCCAGGCTAATTGAAACTTTGGATCACAAGGGGTTCAGCCATGGTGAATATAAGACCTGTTTTGTAGTAAAGCGGCCCACAGGGATTGAATATCCTGTGTTTTTGCTAGCTGTGAACAGAGTATAAAATTAAAGCGGCCAGAACCGCTTTAAATTCGGGTGCAGGATCACCGATCCGCGGCATACTAATGATTTCATTTTCCATTTTGCTGAATTTTAAGGTTTTATAATCTGATTTTTCTAAATTTATCGTTTACTGTTGGCTGGCCATTTTAAAGCACTTTTCTGCTAAATTTTTGATTTGCTCCTGTAACATTGTCTCAATAAAAGATATCCAATTATTAGCAAGGTAAAAGTTAATAAAGTGATCCCAATATAACAGTATACCGAACAGTAAAACTTTTCATTTGCAAGACACATACTCGAAAAACATCCAAGGAATATCATGATTAACCAATCCATAAAAAGTAATGCGGAAATGATTAATAACCATTTAACTAATACTTTATTCATGGTTGTGTCTTTTTATAAATAGTTGTATTCTATTCTCGTTCCTGCAACTCAAATTAAATAATGCCAATTAAACACATCAAAATTAAAGAATATTTTTATTATTAGCAAATGTTCATTATATTTGTATCGAACATATGATCATTATATATGCCAAGACCCAAACTAATCAGAAGAATGCCAAATCCCCCTCATTTTAAGGGATTCAGACCAATAGGACTACCTGAAGAAAATAATCCGGTTGTTCTGAATTATGAAGAGTATGAGGCGATCCGGCTTAGCGATTTTGAATTAAACGGACAGGTAGAAGCTGCGAATGCTATGGGAATTTCACGCCCTACCTATGCTCGTATATATGAAAGTGCAAGGCGTAAGGTGGCACAGGCGTTTGTTCATGGAAAGCCTATCGTTTTCGAGGGTGGCAAGGTGTATTTCGATAGTGAGTGGTACTTATGTAATAAATGCGGTTGCTGGTTTAACCATCCATCAAAAGAGAATGAAGTTACCAGTTGTGCACTCTGTGGTTCATCTGATTTCGTATATTATGATGATTCTCCGGAATAGAAAAAAATTTAATAATTTCTGACAATAATGAAAATAGTCATCACCTCAAGCGGAAATAACCCGGATGCTAAATTAGACATACATTTTGGCCGTTGTTCATTTTTCGTTTTTTATGATACCCAAACAAGGGGAATGGAATTTTGTCCCAACCCGTATAAAGATCTTAATGAAGAAGCTGGAGTTGCATCGGTAAAATTTATAGCTTCCCGGGAGGTAGTAAAAATTGTAACCGGTGAACTTGGCAGCAAAGTAAAGCCTCTGATCGATAGTCTTAAAATTCAAATGATTATACTTAAAAACAAAGAAAAAACTATTCAGGATATTATAGATTTGCTAAACCATTAAAAAAATTAATATGAAACCCTCATGTTTTCCAAGCACAAATACAATTAAAACAAAATCAGGTGCATAGGGGTACTATCATCCCACTAAAATAAATTATTATATGATGAAAATTGCAATTCCTACCTCAGGAAATATCGTGGACAATCACTTTGGACATTGTGAAATGTACACAATCATTACCGCGGATAATGATTCTAAAATTATAAAATCAGAAATTCTGCCTTCGCCGCGGGGTTGCGGATGTAAATCAAACATAGCCGCTGTTTTTCAGCAAATCGGCGTTGACGTGATGCTAGCAGGTGGTATAGGTGAAGGAGCCATTAATGTTCTGAACAATCATGGAATTGAAGTGGTCAGAGGATGTTCAGGAAATGTAACTATTCTGGCTGAAAATTATTTTAAGGGGACATTGGTTGATTCAGGAGTTTCATGTTCTCAACATGATCATCATCATGAAGAAGGACACAGTTGTAATCATTAGAAAAACAATTTAATTGTCAGGAGTATTTGGATTATTAAGCTACTTAAACATTTAAAATTATGCCAAGTATGAACAGAACAGGGCCTGAAAATAAGGGTTCTGAAACAGGTCGGGGACTTGGTCGTTGTTGTGATAAATCAGCGATCAATGTGATTGAAAAGCTTGGAAAAGGAATGGGTAAACGTCGCAATTCGGGTGGAGGAAATGGAGCAGGAAAAAGACTTCGTACATATCTAAATTCACATCCTGAAGCATGAAATTACATTCAAATCCAATAATCAGTGTAAACGGGCATTCGTTCAGTTCCGGGAAATGATTATTTATGTTTTAATTCATAAAAATCACCTCTCTCAAGGTTAACCGACTCAATTTTATTGTTCGCTTCCAAAGTTCCTAAATATTTATTTATTTCATTAACATGAATACCCAGGAAACGATGCAAATCATCAAGCGTACATGGGCGACGAGCTATTGTTTCTAAAATGGCGGCTTCAATATCGCCGCTATAGGATTCAACAGATGTTCGTTCCTGAGCTGATGCAATGATTTCGACATGTGGCAGGTTCCAATAATCGATAATTTCCTGCATTTCATTTTTTGATAAAGGTACCAGTCCCGCTATTGTTCCCGGACGATCCAGGGTATTTAACTGAACACTATCGGGATTGATTTTCAGAATTGCTTTTTTAAGCAAATCCAATTCTTTTTCTGAATCGTTATAATCCTTCAGTAAGAATATTTCTAACCATATATTTCCTTTGTATTCCTTCCTTAAATCAATCAAACCCTGAATATAAGTTTCTATTTTAAGGTTTGAATATGGCCGGTCAATTTTTTCAAAGACTGATTGACTCGCAGCATCTAAAGAAGGTAAAATGACATTGGCTTGTAATAGTTCTGTTCTTAATTTCTTATCAAATAATAAAGACCCGTTTGTTAAAACCGCGGTTTTTACTGCAGGATACTCTTTCGTGATGAAAATTATCACATCTCCTATACGACTATTGAGTGTGGGTTCTCCCGAGCCTGAAAATGTAATATAATCGATTTTTGTACCATTGCTCATAAATTGCTTTAATTCAGCAACAACCTGGTCGTATTTTACATACTCCTTTCTATCAAGAGTAAGTTTAGTAGTTTTACCGACTTCGCAGTAAACACAGTTTAAAGAACAGACTTTTTTAGGTATCAAATCAATTCCCAAAGACATACCCAGTCTGCGCGAGGGGACTGGTCCGAAAAGATGCTTATACATTATTATTCTGGTATTTCAATCCTTTAACTATAATGGCCGCACTGTATATCTTCATCCCTGCCGGGGGCCTAACCAATAATAAATATCCCGCCATTTATATTTCCTTCTCCAAAAATAACATGCTGACGTGACTGTGGCAATTTACATTTTGTACATTTAATTTATTCTTGAATAATTATTTTATTCATGAGAATAAGATTTTTTTACTGATTCAATATAAAATTACTTTGTCTGTTCTTAAAGTAGCCGAAACCGCCTGCTAACTCAATATATACTTATTACTCTTTCTTCTCACTTAATGCCCACTTTGATTATTTCGATGATTATACTTAAAATTATAGGTATGCCTGTAACCGTTCTTATTTACAATCACCTCTCCATCACAACCACTCCCGTTAAAATCAATAGTTGTATTTCCCCGTACACTGTTTGAAATCTCAATCTGTCCTCCCGAAATTATCCACCTCCAATTATAGCCTTCACAATGCACCAGCACAAGGGCATCAGTAATTTCGCGTGTGTAAACTTCGCCAAGAACATTGATGCCGTTAGCTGTACCGGTAACCAGGATGGTGTCGTTCCGGGGATTGAACTTACGGATTATCTCACGAACATGGCTTGCCTCACGGGTTATAAATGCGGTGTCGTTGAATACTATCTTTCCATTCTGAAGTTCAATTCCCAATTCAAGATGATTTTGTTCATTCAGTCCAAGATTGGTTGTGGTTCTTGTACCTTCAATCTTAACACCGTTCATGGAGAAATTCTTAAAAGTTACAATGTGCTTCGATCCGGGTTTAAACCAGCGATCAGTAATAGTTACAATAATCTGACCTTTACGTGTTATGGTATCACCATTAAAAACCACCGAACAACCATCGTCGAAATCCATTTTTACAACTTTAGGGAAATGGGTCGAATCAGGGTGATCAACCGTTACGGTAAAACAAACATCTTCTGTAAAAGATTTCAACGTTGAAGCTGTATAGCCATTGCCATCCAGGGTAATTATTTCAGAAGTAACCAGGTTATCCACCTCTTCAAACATCGCGTCTGCATATATTTCATCCTGGGCAAGGGACAAATCGGTTGCGGAAATAGTTCCTTCATCATCCTTCGTGCAAGATTGTGTATAAAATATGGAACCTGATATGATCATTAATCCTAATACTATATTTTTCGTTTTCATGATTTAGGTTTTTGTTTCTAATTATAGTCCAATTATAAAGTTTCTTGTCTTGTATTAAACTTTGATGTTGAAATTGTAAAAGCTTTAATCTCATTAAAAATTTAACTACCCCAGGTACTTTAACCACCGGTTATTTCTGAGGGTTGTATCTTAACGGATTTGATTGATAATTGTTACTTTTTGATGCAATAATTATTTTCTGATTTTTCGTCCATATTGCCTGCCATAAGGTCCCCTGTCAGCGCCATCCCTCATGTGTTCGTCACCTGCAAACATATCCCTGAATAGTAACTGAAGCCTCACTCTCTGATCCTGATTGCATATTTGTTTGAGTTCCAGGTAATACCGAAATGTCAGTTTCTTAAGCGATGAATGCAATACACCAATGGAATCAGATAGTTGATTAAGTTTAACGGTATCGCTTTCACTTTTAGACATTTCTTCAAGCATCTGGAAGCGTGCTTTAGCCAATTCAATGTTTATATTCTGAGCACCCTGTCTGAAAACCGGATTGTATTCAGAGAACCACTTCATCTGTTCCTGGTTAAAATTGAGTTTCTCACGAAAAAACCTGCCGGAGTACTTAATAGAATTTTTATCGAATCTCTTCTGAGGTAAAACAGTTATTCCGATTTTTTTAGGAGATCTGTACCGGTTAAAAATGATGGTACCAATAGTTGCCAGGTTCATTATCGCCAGCACCGCAATGGCCCAGACTAGAAATTTAAAGTTGTTTTTACTTTTCATATTCTGAGTGTTTATTCGTTGGTAAGCATTATTATTGACTCTATTGCTGAATCGTCAATCATTGCCAATTCATCGGGAATAGTATTTTGGGAGTTGCCTGAAAAATTACCAAGGACAATCCCGGTAAAAATCGCTGCAGCCATAGATCCCATTATAAGAGCAGGTCTTATTACCCGGGCAAAAACCGTTTCTTTTTCCGGTACAAACTTTTCCCGGTTTTCAATTTCAGCCATAATCCTCGAAGAAAGCAATGGATTTGATTGTAATTCTCTTTCCTCTTTGAAAATTCTGTTTGAAAGTGTAATCATGCGAAAACTTTCAGCACATTTAACACAACTTCCCAGGTGTTTTTCAACCTGGTTCCTGATATTATCCGGCAACCTGCCTTCGCAATACCCATCCAGTTCTGTTTGACATAATTGACAATTCATTTTTAACCGATTTTAATGATTAGAAACAAAACTTATTATTTTCCTACGGTCAGTTGTGATTTTTTTTGTGAAGTGAGGATAATTTTTTACGGAGGTTTGATTTTGCACGCTGAATAAGCGCTTCAACGGCTCCTTCCGTAGTGTTCAGAATTTCGGCTATTTGTTTTTGTGACAAATCGTCGTATTTGCTCAAAACAATTGCGATCCGCTGGTTATCAGGCAGACTGTCTAATGCCCGCTGTACCCATTTCCTGTGTTCCTCCCGAATTAATAAGGTCTCAGGATTTTCAATTTCATTAACAGAAAGTTTTAACTCTTTATCGGCTTCAGGAAGATTAGTAAGCCTTTGAACAATGAAATTTCCGGTTGATTTCCGGACTTTATTTAAAGATGCGTTAACTGCAATCCGGTAAATCCAGGTAGAAAATGTTGCATTCCCTTTAAATCCCGATAAAGATTGATAGGCTTGAATAAAAACTTCCTGGGTAAGGTCGTCTGCATCTTCCTTATTATGTACAAAACCAATACAGGTCCTGAATATCACAGACTGGTAGCGATCAACAAGAATACGGTACATTTCCCGTTCACCCTTAAGTACGAGACGGATCACCTCATTATCGGACATGAATTATTGATTTTTACAGGAAATTAAAATTCATCCTCTTTTACTGATTTCTGCTAATGTTTTATAATCTAATAGCAATATATCTTTATCACCTAACTTAATAAGCCCGTCCTTTTCAAATGTCTTCAGCAGTTTCACTGCGCTTTCAGTGGATATCCCTGCAAAATCAGCAATATCTTTCCGTGAAAGAAGCTGAAAAATGGAGGAATTTTCAGATTTTAAACTTTCAATATAGATTAGGGTTTCAGCCATGCGTCCGTTCATTTGCCTGTACATAAGATTACGTACCGTACTGAATAGGTCTGTATTCTGTTCGCAATACCTTTTAATAATTCCAAAACCGAACTCCCCGTTTTGCTTTACTACTTTGGCAATAGCATCCTTTTCAACCAGAAAAACCTGGCAATCAGTCAATGCTACTGTTGAATAACTAAAAGTACTCCCGGTAAAAACAGAAGACAGACCTATAAATTCCCCCGGCCTGATAATCCGGAGATTGAAGTTTTTAGAACCTTCACCTTCCAGGTACTGCCTGACCATTCCATTGATAATAAACAAAACATACGAGACAAAAGCTCCCTGTTTGGTAAGGTTATCCCCTTTACGGAACAATACCTGGGTTTTGCTTTCTCTTACCAGTTTCATCTCTTCGTTTGAAAGCATCTGAAAGCATGGCGCTTCAATATCGCATATAAAATCCTTATCGGTTTCGAGTATCGTCTTCATGTTCCACTTTGGATAAATTCGGCATAAAGTTAACCAAAATCAATTTAAAACCTGTCCGAAATCAATTCAGGCGTTATCCAACTATACCCTGAAATCTTCAATTCATATTATGTCGTAAGGTAACTTTGCGTCATTAATAATTAAACCAAAAAAAAATGTTGTACACAAATTTAAAACACATCGAATCAGCCGCTGAACATAATAAAATAATCAGTGAAAACGAAAATGTAATGGTAATATGCGGCCGTATGGGTCCTA
This sequence comes from uncultured Chitinophaga sp., assembly GCA_964349045.1. GTDB lineage: Bacteria > Bacteroidota > Bacteroidia > Bacteroidales > JACJXF01. The sequence continues at coordinate 28,095 of CAYGFI010000027.1, read as the reverse complement.
TGTGTATTCCCGTTTACGGGATTGCTGAAGAACTTGAGGAAGAATACTCTCATGTTAAATTCTGTGACCTGGAGTTTGATAATCCCGAATCGTATGTAATCCGTCAATTACCGGAGGTACGCGGATTCATGGGAATTCCTTTTACCATTTATTATAAAAAGGGAAAAGTGGTTAGAGCAACCTCGAGCATTCAGACCAAAGAACAGGTGAAAACCATACTTGATAAAGAATTTGCAGCAACTGTAAATGCTTAAACCCATGGATGGATATAACCATTACGATGCAATTGTAATCGGTGCAGGACCGGCAGGCCTTACGGCAGGTATATACCTGTCGAGGGCAAGGCTGAAAACCCTTATCCTGAATGAAGGGACAGTTGGCGGGCAGATGGTGCTTACTCATGAGATAGCCAACTATCCGGGTGTAGAAAACATCAGTGGTTATCAGCTTGCCAATATTATGAAAAAACAGGCTAAATCCTTTGGCTGCGAAATTAAATCGAACGTGAGCATTTCCCATCTTAACCTGGAGGGAGAAACAAAAAGCATCACTCTTTCAGATGGAGAGACTTATACTTCTGATAGTATGATACTCACTCCCGGAGGCAGATCAAGAAACCTCGGGGTTAAAGGGGAAGATAATTTTAAAGGCAAAGGCATTTCCTATTGTGCTACATGCGACGGAGATTTCTTTACCGAAAAAGAAATTGTTGTGGTAGGGGGAGGAAATTCAGCTCTCGAAGAGGCCGTTTCTCTTACAAAATATGCCAGTAAAGTAACCATTGTGCATCAGTTCGATCATTTCCAGGCTTTTGAACATGCTGTTATGGAAGCAAAGAGTAATCCGAAAATCCGTTTTATAATGGATTCGACCATAACAACTTTTTACGGAAGTGAAAATCTTGAAAGTGTTGACATAAAGAATCTCAAAACCGGTGAAACCACAAATTTCAAAACCGATGGAGTCTTCATATTTATTGGCTACGTTCCCAATACCGAATTTCTAAAAGGAAAGATCGAATTGAATAAATGGGGAGAAGTTCTGGTAAAGGCGGATATGTCCACTAATATTCCAGGTGTCTATGCAGCAGGCGACAGCATTACAAAACGTTACAGACAGGTTACAACTGCAGTTGGCGATGGCACTATTGCAGCGCTGGCAGCAACAAATTACCTGCATGAATTAAAAGTAAAACATGATCATTTAGTTACTATATAACGGGATTTTCAAATTTTCAAATTTTCAAATTATATCTATGCAAACCACCCTGATTATAATCGGTATCGTAATTGCCGTTTTTGTGTTCCTGATTTTAAAAGCCCGATCGTCATTAAAAAATATTCCTGTGGTAGCCGATCATAAAAAGATTCTTACTCTTACGGACAAGAATTTTCAGCAACAGGCAAAGAACAAGGTCATCCTGGTGGATTTCTGGGCAGCATGGTGTGCTCCCTGCAAAATGATGGCCCCGGTATTAAACGATGTTACAGAGGAACTTACAGGAAACTCTCATGTTGGAAAAGTGAATATTGAACAGTTCCAGTCGCTTGCCAAAAAGTACCAGGTAAGAAGCATCCCAACCTTCATCCTTTTTAAAAATGGAAAAGAAGTAAATCGTTTTGTAGGGATTAAAACCAAAGATTTTCTTGTTAAACAAATCCAAAGCGTTTAACTATATGGAAAACGTTAACTCCTACTCAGATTTTATTGAGAAAGCCGTAAGTGCAGAAAAATCACTTCTCTTATTATATAAAAAAGGAAATGAGCAAAGCAATTGTGCATACCAAAGTCTTGAAAATGCAGGTAAACAGTTAATATTAGATATTACCGAATCAAAAACTGAACAGCGCACTTCTTCCGGAATCATTATTCCTGACACTGCAAAAGAAAAACCCAAAACGGCTCCCATTGTGGCAATGAGCACTATCGAGAATGCTGAAATAAAGGAACCATGCTACCATGCAATGTTTTAGTAATTGATAAGGAAGGTAGAACCATAGAGGTGGCAGCTGTTCATCCTCTGGCATCGATGATGGCTATTCAGAATTCTGCATTAGAGCCTCTGGCTTCTGAGGTTGCCGATAAATTAAAAAGGGTAATTGGCTTGTTGAAGTAATTTTTATAAAATACTTAAACTTTGCCCACCATTGTCCAAAAGATTAAGGTGTGCCTACTGCGTTTATCAAATAACGAACTGCCGTTTTCATTCTTTCAAATGCGTTTTGCATTTTACTATTTGCATTTTGAATTATCCTAAAAAATCAGGAATAGAATAGCCCAACACATCTCTTTTCAGCAGATCCGTTGGGCTTATTTCATTCTCCGAAGTCCACAGGACGAAGGTGAATTTCATTCTCCGAAGTCCGAAGTCCAAAGATGGATTTCATTCTCCGAAGTCCAAAGGTGGATTTCATCCTCCGAAGTCCGAAGGACGAAGGAGGATTAACTCTTCTTATCAGTGGTCCCTTTATCTTTACCTCCCTTGGAAATACTATCTCTCATATTGGTATCCGACTCAATATTTTTAAACTTGTAATAGTCCATGATACCCAGGTTGCCGTTTTTGAAAGCGTATGCCATCGCCAATGGAATTTCAACCTCAGCCTCGATTACCTTGGCGCGGGCTTCCTGTGCTTTGGCTTTCATTTCCTGTTCCAGTGCAACAGCCATGGTCCTTCTGCCTTCAGCCTTGGCCTGTGCTATGTTTTTATCGGCATTTGCCTGGTCCATCTGTAGCACTGCTCCAATGTTTTTACCGATATCGATATCGGCGATATCGATGGATAAAATCTCAAACGCGGTACCAGCATCCAAACCTTTATCGAGTACCACTTTTGAAATAAAATCGGGATTTTCCAATACGGCTTTGTGGTTTGTTGCCGAACCGATAGAAGATACAATACCTTCACCAACCCTGGCCAGAACTGTCTCTTCACCTGCACCTCCAACGAGTTGCTTGATATTGGCACGAACGGTAACCCTCGCTTTTGCAATAAGCTGAATTCCGTCCTTGGCCACAGCTGTTACCGGGGGTGTATTAATTACTTTTGGGTTTACAGACATCTGAACGGCTTCAAAAACATCCCTTCCTGCAAGGTCGATGGCTGTTGCCATTTTGAAGGTAAGATCAATATTTGCCTTATTGGCGGAAACCAACGCGTTAACAACTCTCTCAATATGACCTCCTGCCAGAAAATGGGCTTCAAGATCATTACGGTTCAGGTCAATACCAGCTTTGGTCCCAACGATTAACGCTTGCACAATAGATCCGGGTGGCACCTTTCTCCAACGCATAAAAACAAGTTGCAGTAATGAAATGTGCACTCCCGAAACCAGAGCCCGAAACCAGAGCCCGATGGGAATGAAATAAAAAAGAATCCACAACCCGATCAGGGACGCGGCTACAATAATAATTACTCCAATGTCCATAATTTTTATTTTATTGGTTTTACAATGATTTGCGATCCGTGAATTTTTACTATCTCAATGGTAGTATGGGGATCAAGGTATCCCGCTATAGATTTTGCTTCAAAAGAGTGACCATTAACTTTAATCATACCCATGGGAGCCAGACGGCCTATTGTTTCTCCCTTATCTCCTTCATGCAGATTCTCCAGACCAAGTTCTTCAGCTACATTGCTATCAATATTTGTTTTAAGCATTGCTTTTTTCCATGTTTTCGCCCGTAAAGAAAAAACAAATATTACCAGAGAAGAAACCAGCGTAAATAACAATACCAGAACGCCAATCCTGGTTCCAAATTTATCAAAAGCAAGATAAATCCCCGAAACAGTCAACGCAGCTCCTCCTATACCGGCAATGGTAATTCCCGGAATCAGGAGAAATTCAATCAGGAACAACAGTATTCCTAAAATAATGAGTATGATTACAGCTCCCATTAATTTTTTATTCTATTAAAGCTTTTAGATTTCTCTTTATCAGCTCAACCTGCATTGGCTGAAGCTCCTTTTTCAGACCTTTTTTGATTTCACATCTGCCCTTAAAATGTGTAATAGTAGCACACTGCTCAGCCTGAACGGCAGTATGATCACAGACTTCCACCAGACTCTTTATGACGAAATCAAATGTGTTAAAATCATCATTATACAACATCAGAAAATGAGATTCCGCACTTTTCGAATCTCCGGAATTCCGTGTTAAAGGCTTAATGTGTAATCTCTGTGTCATGTTTCTTTAAAATTATCCAAATTTAGCAAAAAAAAAGGATTTGACAAGATTACAATGTGACAATTCGACAATGATTCAATTCTTCAATTTGAAAAAAAAGATTTTTTGCAGGTTTGCAAATGGATCTATTTATTTACGCTTTGCGTATAGTCGAATGATCGAATTGCCGGATTGTGTCATTTCTTCTCCAATTCAACAACCTTATTCACAGTCATCTTAATCCCATCGTACCATCCAACAATAAATGCTTCAGCAAAACCTTGTTTCCGGACTTCTTCCAGGGCAGTTTTTGCGCTTTTATAATCACGGAACCTTCCCGCATAGTACTTTTTTAAAGGTTTACCAGTCACAGGTTCAAACGTCACAGGCGAGAGTCCGCCAAAAGCGTTCCATGCCGGATTTTTACTCAGAACAGCCATCTGTATTTTGTAATAAGCGCCATCAGGAAAACTAAGTTCTGCAAGGAATGGATTATTTTGAGAATATGGCGATTTAGCGAGAACTACAAATTCGTTTTTCACAATTAAAGAACTTTTCTCAGTCTCTACTTCTTTTTCAGGTTCAGACGAAACAGGTATTTTTTTATCTTTCCCGGGAATATTAACAGCCTGTAGCAATGAATCAGCCTTTTCCGGATTTGAATCCTGCAACTTGTAATTATAAACTGTAATATCACTGATAACTGTATCTATCTCTATCGCTTCGGGAACTTTTTTCGTTGCAGGGGATTCCTTTACCATATTTCTTACCATCAGGTAATATTCATCAGCTTTTGCCTGGTAATTGGCCGATTGCTTTTCCCATGAAATAATATTCTTTTGAATAGCCCAACGATCATCCGGATCAGGAATATTTTTTACTTCGATTCGTGCCTCACGGGCAAGACGTGCCAGCGAATCGGATTTAAACTGCTGATCGAGGGCCAAACGTAAATACTTATTATAATCTAAAGGGAACTTCCCTTCCTGATCACCCGGTTTTGGATGTTTTCCTGTGGATATAACAGGTACTGAAACCGAATCTGCAACCGTCAGAATACCCTGAGCGCTCATATCAACCATATCGTTTATGGCTTCAATTCCTCCTAAATTCCCGATCTTTTTGAGCTCATCAGGATCAGAATTTACCATTTGAATGGGCGGCTCATGAATACGCAACAGATATGCGGTAATCATACTATCAAGCCCCTGACGGTTGGTAATCAGCAAAATGTTACCCAAATCGGTTCCTGGAATTAAAAGATATTCATCGAAAGGTGAGTTTATCGGAAAACCCATATTTACCGGTGGTGTCCAGGTATTTCTGTCTGTATCATAATGCGATCTGAACAAATCAAAGCCCCCCATACTGTTATGCCCTTTCGATGCAAAAAACAGATTTCCGCCAATAGAATCAAAATAAGGCATAATTTCATCATAATTGGTATTTAACGCTTCTACAGCCATAGGTTCGCTTAATTTCCTGCCATCTCCTGTTTTTACCATAAAGATTTCATACCCTTTCTTTTTATTTTTACCATATCCCACGTAAAATAAAAGGTCACCTTTATTTCTATTTCGGGGGATGAACATCAGGTTTGAAAGGTCTTTTATCCCATCTTTTGAAGGTAGTAGTTCTGACGGTTTTAGCGAAAGAGTGCCTCCGGGCGCAGCAATTTGCCGGATAAAACCCGAATCACTGAATGTGAAAAGCGATGATGCAAGTATTTCTATCTGATTAAATGTTGATGTCAGTCCAATAGCATTGTCTGACATCTCTGACAACCTTTCGGGCATCAGCTCTTTTGTTTCAGTTTTTGTAGCCACAGCAGCAAACTTACTGTAAGCTTTTTTTGCCTGAGAAAACTGATAATTCCGGGTATAGGCCTGTCCAAGGAAATAAAAAACCTGGTATGGAACAGTTGTTTTTGATGATGCAAACTCAAGGTATTCAATTGCTTCTTCTACATCCTCGTTCATGTTAAGCAGCGAAAGTCCGCAGTAATAGCTAAAAACTCCATCTTTTGGATACCGTTTCAGCAAACTTTTGTATTGCAACAGAGATACAGAATAATTTCCCGCGTCAAAATTTTTCTTCGCTTCTGTCCTGATATCTGCAATATTTTCATTTTCGTATTGAGCATTAAGGCCGGCAACAAAACAACAAACCGGGATAAAAATTATAATTGCAGATTTTGAAATAAGAGTTCTGATCATCATGATTTAAGACATTTTTTAAGTGGATTTTTACCTTCCGGATTTATTCATAAAATTACTAATAAATTAATATCCTGATGAAAAGGAATTGTTAATAAACAATAGAAGTTACTAACCGGTATTCCGAGTCGAATTTGTACATTTACCGTTTATTTAATCCCGATATGACAAAATTAAAGGTTGGAGATAAAGCCCCTGTATTTACCGGCAAAGACCAGAATGGGAATCTCATAAGCCTTGCACAGTTTAAAGGCAAAAAACTGGCTTTGTACTTTTATCCGAAGGATAATACGCCGGGATGTACAACCGAGGCCTGTAATTTACGCGATAATTACATCGATTTGCAAAAAAAAGGCTACGAAATTGTAGGGGTAAGCGCTGATAGTGTAAAGTCTCACCAGAATTTCATTACAAAATTCAAGCTTCCTTTCCCACTTATTTCTGATGAGGATAAAAGGATCATCAAAGATTACCAGGTATGGGGAGAGAAACAGATGTATGGAAAAACATATGACGGAATTTTAAGAAAGACTTTCGTCATCTCTGAAGATGGCGTTATTGAAAAAATAATTGAAAAAGTGAAAATAAGTGATCACTCGAGGCAGATTTTTGTTGAATAAATACATTAACAGGTAAAAAACAATATGAGCAAGGAAAAAAAAGACGTAGTAAACGTAAATGGTGAAAAGTTAAAAGCCTTACAACTTACTCTGGATAAGATTGAAAAAGGATATGGTAAAGGTTCCATCATGAGAATGGGCGATAGCGTAATCATTGATGTACCGGCCATCTCGACCGGTTCTATCGGACTGGATGTAGCGCTGGGTATAGGTGGCCTTCCCCGTGGCAGAGTTACTGAAATCTATGGACCTGAATCTTCAGGTAAAACAACCCTGGCAATTCATGCCATCGCCGAGGCTCAGAAAGCAGGCGGTATTGCAGCTTTTATTGATGCCGAGCATGCGTTCGACAGATTTTACGCTGAGAAACTTGGTGTTGACATTGAAAATTTACTGATCTCGCAGCCTGATAATGGTGAACAGGCCCTGGAAATTACCGATCATCTGATCCGTTCAGGTGCAGTTGATATCGTCGTAATCGACTCCGTCGCGGCCCTTACTCCAAAAGCCGAAATAGAAGGTGAAATGGGTGACTCTAAAATGGGTTTGCAGGCAAGGTTAATGTCGCAGGCACTTCGTAAACTAACTGCCAACATCAACAAAACCAATACCTGCTGCGTCTTTATTAACCAGCTTCGTGAAAAAATCGGTGTGATGTTTGGCAATCCCGAAACTACTACCGGTGGTAATGCCCTGAAATTCTATGCATCCGTGCGTCTCGACATTCGCCGGATCGGGCAGCTTAAAGATGGTGAGGATATTAATGGTAACCGCACCAAGGTGAAGATTGTGAAAAATAAGCTCGCGCCACCATTCCGTAAAGCCGAATTTGATATCATGTATGGTGAAGGAATCTCAAAAACCGGCGAACTGGTTGATCTTGGCGTAGAAAATGAAATTATCAAAAAAAGCGGTTCATGGTTCAGTTATGGGGAAACCAAACTCGGACAGGGAAGAGACGCGGTAAAGGCACTTCTGGCAGATAACCAGGAACTTGCCGATGAACTGGAGGTAAAAATCAGGGAGGTTCTTAAAAGTAAGCAGAAGTAAAGCTGACTTTATTAACCTTGCTCATTCAAAAAACAGTTTACTTTTTAGTAAGTAAACTAAAAATGAATTTCTTAGATAACTTTAATGAATAGGCTATTTGAATGAAAACTGATCATAAAATAATTAACGGTGATAGTCGAATAATGGCTGAATTGCCTGATAATTCAGTGCATTTGACAATTACATCGCCGCCATACTGGCAGCTTAAAGATTATGGGATTAATGATCAGATTGGCTTTCATGACAGTTATGAAAATTATATAAACAATTTGAATTTAGTTTGGAGAGAATGCTACCGCACTCTTCACAATGGTTGCAGGTTGTGTATTAACATTGGGGACCAATTTGCACGTGCAGTTTATTATGGACGCTATAAGGTTATCCCGATTCGTGAAGAAATCATCAAATTCTGTGAGTCTATAGGGTTTGATTATATGGGAGCTATAATATGGCAAAAGGTCACGACATCTAACACTACCGGTGGCGGAGTTCAAATGGGATCTTATCCATACCCACGAAACGGAATTTTGAAACTTGATTATGAATTTATTCTGATTTTCAAAAAATTGGGTGATGCTCCCAAATACACAAGGGAACAAAAAGAGCTTTCTATTATGACATCAGAAGAATGGAATACCTTTTTTGCAGGTCATTGGAATTTTACAGGGGCCAGACAAAACGGACATATTGCTATGTTCCCTGAAGAATTGCCAAGGCGGCTGATAAAAATGTTTTCATTCATTGGGGAAACAATACTCGATCCATTTGCAGGCAGTGGAACAACTTCCCTTGCCGCAAAAAATCTTGACCGGAATTCTGTGGGTTTTGAAATCAATCCTGAGTTTATTCCGATGATTATGGAAAAATTAGACGTGAATCAAAAAGATATTATTGGAACAACTTATGAGTTTATCAAACAGGAAAAACAAGAAATCGATTTTGAAGCAGAAATTCAAAAACTACCCTACATTTTCAAAGACCCACATACGCTCGATAAAAAAATTGATATCAGGAAATTGCAATTCGGTTCAAAAATAGACAAGGATAGTTCTTCAAAAAGGGAAGAACTATATACTGTAAAAGAAGTAATTAGTCCTGATAAAGTGCGATTAAGTAATAATTTAACCGTAAAACTTATTGGAATTAAAGTAGATCCATTAGCTAATGGTAAGGCAACTACCTTTTTAACAGAGAAAACAAAAGGCAAGCGTGTATTTCTCAAATACGATAATGTTAAGTATGACAACGAAAACAATCTACTTTGCTATTTATACCTTGAAAATAAAACCTTTATCAATGCTCATCTAGTGAAAAACGGTTTGGTACTTGTTGATTGCGATATTGATTTTAAGTACAAAGAAAAATTTTTAAAAATTGCCTCAGATGAATGATGAACAGCAAGCAATTCTTAATTACTTAAACCAAAATGCTAATGGTTATAATCATCGTAAATCTTCAAGTGAAATTCGGGATACGCTTGACCTTGAAAGTGGCGGGGTTACAAATGAGCATATTAGAGATTTAATAAGAGATATGATATTAAATCACGGCATTTGTATAGGTAGCTTAATGTGGGATAGTGGTTATTGGATAATCCAAACCGAGCAAGAATTAAACATCGTGTGTAGTAGTCTCGAAAACAGAGCAGAATCTGTAATAGGCAGAGCAGATGCACTAAGAAGAAATTGGCAAAATAGAAATAATGGCTAAAGAGTGGATTTTAAATAGTGCGATGAATCGCTTCCAACTAAACTTTAAAAGGAATGTTGGTCCCACATCAGAATCAATTAGAAAATGTTCGCCAAAAACACTTGATGAATGGCGTGAATATTATTTCAAAAATGTAAAACCAAAAGAACACATAGAAGAATTAGGCAAGAAACTCTATGTGAAAATTACAGAAGTAATTCAATCAGAAGTTGCAGATGTTACAGAGCTTGACTGTATAGATTATATGTTACAACTTGTAATTGATAGAACTTTTGACGGTTATATGACCGAAATTCAAACCATTTACGGGCAACTTCAAAAAATAATAGAAGTGCCAATTCAACCCGCACCCGATGAGTGGGACAGATTATTTAATGTGGATTTTTTTATTCAAGTGGGTGAAAAATTTATCGGACTTCAAATAAAACCAGTAAACAGCGGAATTCAATTACCTGAAATTTTTAAAGAATATAATCTACAAGCTGAGACACATCAAAAATTCACAGAAGTTTTTGGTGGTAAGGTATTTTATCTTTTTTCTGAAAAAATCGGAGAACGTAAAGAGATAAAAAACAAGGAAGTAATTGAAGAAATCAGAGAGGAAATTGCCCGACTTATTAACTGACAAAAATACCCATAGTACAAATAAACATGACGTATTCGTAATGACAGGATTTTTAGGTTACGGAAAATATAAAATATATGTTTTAAGATTACCATTTTTATACCATGAACTTTCCCTTTATCAAAAAAATTATATTGTATTTAAAGCTTAAAGAATAATTCTTATGAAATTCAAAATTTACTTATCAGTCTTAGTGTTTCTGGGTGTAATAACTTTCTCCTGTTCAAAACCGAAGGTAATATCAGAAACACATGTTGGCGATTTTTCCAATACCCTTTCCCCTGAAGAAATAAGCAATGCAAAGCTAACCCCAGAAATTCTATGGAAATTCGGCCGTGTTGGAGATCACCAGCTCTCCCCCGACGGGAAAAATATTCTTTATAATGTTACCCGTTACGATGCTTCTTCAAATAAAAAGCAGACTAAAATACAGGTTGTTTCAACCGAAGGAGGTGAACCGATGGTAATTGGTGAAGGTGGGAACATGAGATGGAAACCGGGAAGCGATAAAATTGGATTTATTTCTTCAGAAAACGGATCTTCACAAATCTGGGAGATGAATGCTGATGGTTCAGGAAAATTACAGGTAACTGATATCGAAGGGGATATCAATGGCTTCGAGTATGCTCCCGACGGAAAGAATTTTTTCTTCATTAAAGATGTTAAACTGGACAAAACTCCCCAGGAGGTTTATCCTGATCTTCCTCTGACTAATGTCAGGATTATTGACGACCTGATGTATCGCCACTGGAATGCCTGGAGCGATTATTCTTATAGTCATATTTTTGTTGGCAACCTGAATTCTACTCCTGTAAAAAGCGGACTTGATATCATGGCAGACGAGCCAATGGACTCACCTCTCTCACCATACTTCGACCAGACAGAAATAAAATGGAGCCCTGATTCAAGGTTTATTGCTTATACCTGTAAAAAGATGAAAGGCAGAGAATATGCAGTCAGCACCAACTCTGATATTTACCTGTATAATCTTGAAACAGGTACCACCGAAAATCTAAGCCAGGGAATGCCCGGTTACGATAAATATCCTGTAATAAGTCCGGATGGTAGTAAAATTGCCTGGCAAAGTATGTCGACCCCGGGTTACGAAGCCGATAAACAAAGACTGATCGTAATGGATCTAAAAACCAGAGAAAAAAAAGATCTTACCAGGAACTTTGACCAGGACGTTTCAAATTTGCTCTGGAACAAGGATAATACAACTATTTATTTTATTTCCGGGTATCATGCAAGGTTCCAGATTTATAAAATCAATACCGGAACCCTTGAGATTAGTCAGATCACAAATGGAGATCACGATTACATAGCTTTCTCATTGACGGGGGATGTTTTAACGGGAGAAAAAATGTCGCTTTCGATGGCAACAGAGATCTTCCGGATTAATCCGGCAACCGGTGAAGAAACACAGTTAACCTTCACCAACAAAAACATCTACGATGCAGTTAAAATGGGCAAAGTGGAAGAACGTTGGATTAAAACAACAGATAAAAAAAATATGTTGGTTTGGGTAATATACCCTCCAGGTTTCGATCCTGCTAAGAAATATCCTGCTTTACTTTATTGCCAGGGCGGACCGCAGAGTGCAGTAAGTCAGTTTTTCTCTTTCCGATGGAATCTGCAACTCATGGCGGCAAACGGATACATCATCGTGGCTCCTAACCGTCGCGGACTTCCAACTTTCGGTGAAGAATGGAACAGACAAATTTCGGGCGATTACGGTGGACAGAACATGAAAGATTACCTTAGTGCAATCGATAATGTAAGCAAGGAGCCTTTTGTTAACAAGGAAAAACTGGGGGCCATTGGAGCCAGCTATGGAGGATATTCCGTATTTTATCTTGCCGGGCATCATAACGGTCGCTTTAAAGCATTCATCTCGCATTGCGGAATTTACAACCTGGAAAGTATGTATGGCGCCACTGAAGAAACCTTCTTTGTAAACTTTGATAACGGAGGACCCTACTGGGCAAAACCAAAGCCTGTCGGATACAATTATTCACCTCATTTATTCGTTGATAAATGGGATACGCCAATCATGATCATTACAGGAGAGATGGATCTAAGAGTTCCTTATACACAAAGTCTGGAGGCATTTAACGCTGCTCAGCTAAGAGGCATTCCCAGCAAACTGCTCGTTTTCCCGGAAGAAACTCATTTTGTAGTCAGGCCGCAGAATTCTATTCTCTGGCAAAGAGAGTTTTTTGGGTGGCTGGATAAATGGTTGAAATGATAAATACCTGATTTTTAGAACAGGAAATGCCTGGAGTTGTAAAGGATTAATTGCAATTAAAAAAAAAGTTCTCTAACTTAGTGCAAAAACAAATTAATTCTAATTCCACTTACCTTGAACTTCCTGCTCCACTTGATTTTCATTGCCACATTTATTTTTTTGTTCGTGGTATCCATCATTATTTTGAGGCCTTTCAGAATACACAGGAAAAGAACTTTTTCAACCATCGCCATCAAAGTAAGTTATCTCATTTACCTTCTGACTTTTTTATTACTGGCTTACCTGGTATTATTTTATTCAGGTACACGTTCTGATGAAGAAGAACCTGTTGGCAAAAATCCTTTTGCGATTTATTACGTGGCTGTAATTCTTGCTTTTTTTATCCCCAATATAGGAATTATGCTCAGAAGAAAAATCAATAAATTCCGGAGTCAGTATAATTTAATTTTTACCGGGGTAAACCTGTTTACCACTTTGATTTTAGCTTTTATTATCTATACTATGCCCTGGGAGTTTTAAGTTTATAAAGCTCCTGAAATTTATTTCGTGCGAAAAATAATAACTTTAGGCACTCCTAACTTTAATCAATAGAGTTCAGGGTAACCATAATTCATAATTCATTTACAATCCCCTTCACAAAAGAAAGTTTTTCCTCCAAAGGAATTCTCGCATCAATCCAGTGAATCCGTGTGCCTTCCCTCTCCATCTTCCGGAACCAGGTCATCTGGCGCTTGGCAAACTGATGAATGGCTGTATTCAGTAAACGGAACATTTCCTCATAGGTAATTTTTCCGGCCAGATAACGACTGAGATACTTATACTCAAGTCCGTAAAACTCAAGTTTTTCCAAACTAATTCCAGAGGCAAGCAGCTTTTTTACTTCATCAATCATACCATGTTCAAGTCTTTCCTTCAGACGAATGGTAATCTTATCCCTGAGTTTCACGCGATCAACATCCAGACCAAAAATAACCGGGTGAATCTCCGGAATATTTTCGGGGGATGAAGGATGAGCCTGTAAATATTCTTCGATTTCTATGGCACGGATTAAGCGCTTTCGGATGACAAGGTCGGTTTTATTATGAGGATTCTTGTAGGATTTAAGGCGTTTGGTTAGAGCCTCAATGCTTTGTGGTTCTAAGAAATGCCGTAATTCATCATTCACCGGAACCTGCACTAACCGGTACGCATCAATTACTGCCTGAATATACAGACCCGAACCCCCACTAAGTATAGGTATCTTCCCCCTGTTTTGAATCTCATTAAAAACCCGGTAAAAATCTTTCTGATACTGGTAAACATTATATTCTTCCCCTGCATCGGCAATATCAATGAGATGATATGGCACACACTTTTCTCCCATCTGGTAATCATGCAAATCCTTGCCTGTACCGATATCCATCCCGCGGTAAACCTGTCTTGAATCGGCGCTGATAATCTCTCCCCCGAGAAGAAACGCAAGATGGGCAGCAAACGGAGTTTTACCGGATGCTGTCGGACCAAGGATGCAAATGAGATTTATCTTACCGGGGATGAGCATATGGAATTTATTTGGTTCAAAATTATTGCATTTATTGTGATTTCCGGAAAAATTTAATGAATAATTAAGCGTAAAGGTGCGTGGGCGCAAAGTTTCCGCAATAAAATAATTGCGTTTTCTCATGCGCTTTTGAGTCTTAGCACCAAAAGTATTAAATTTTGGAGTACCCGCTGAGTTTAGTACCTTTGATGCACTAAATTAGTCAGCAGGAATGCAGAAAATAAACATCCGGAATAAAAAAGCATATCACGATTACGAAATAATCGACAAATACACTGCAGGCATAAAACTCCAGGGTACTGAAGTCAAATCGATAAGGATGGGAAAAGTAAGTCTGGTGGAATCCTATTGTTTTTTCGATGGAAATGAACTATATGTTAAGGGTCTGCAGATTGCGGAATATGCATGGGCCAGTTATAACAATCATGTACCCGGACGTGAAAGGAAACTTCTGCTAAACCGGGTAGAACTTAAAAAACTTCATCGCAAAGTAAAGGAAACCGGGCTTACCATTGTAACCCTCGGCCTCTTTATCAATGAAAAAGGTCTTGTGAAACTTGATATCGCCCTGGCGAAAGGGAAAAAGGAATACGATAAACGGGAAACAATAAAGCTTAAGGATACCAAGAGGTCGATGGAGAGGTTGGGGAAAATCAAATAAGATAATTTGAAAATTTGATAATGTGATAATGTGACAATGTGACAATTTGAAAAGGGGAATCTAAGTTTAGAATAAGTATACGATGAACAGTTCTTAAAACTTCAATTTTCAGATTCTTTCGTTAACTCAAATTATCCAATTGCTTCATTTTCAAATTTTCAAATTGGTAAATCTTCAAATTAATTTCACTGTTCAAAAAAGAAATTATTCAACTCATAAATATCCTCTACCTTAAAGTCGAGCTTGAAATCGAAATAATTATCGATAGCCTTCAATAGCTCCTCGAAGGAAATATAGCCGTCTTTATTGGTATCTACTTTTTTGTATTTATCGGGTATTACAGTAACTACCTTTCTAACATAACCTTTACCGATAGTATCAAAATAAGCCCTTACATCTGACCTGTTCATGGCTTCTGTTCTTCCAAGAATCTTTTCCAGGTGTGCATCTTCAGAAATGGTTCTGCCATCTGCATCGACCCATACTCCGGGAGCGCTGTTGGGTTCAAGATCAAGATAATCGGGGATTCCATCCATATCCCCGTCAAGTGGGCATCCCAGGGTATCAACCACAATACCGTAGGGCGTTCCGGGACAATCATCGACAGGATCCATAACGAAATCACCATCTTCATCATCGAACATAACATCGTCGATCTCAAGTTCGGCAAACATTTTCTCAATGATCATGGTTTTAGGCTGGGAGAAAAGGTCGAATTGCAGGGAGAAATAACTGAAAGTGAAAATGTCATTATTATCAGATCCTTTTACATTATCCAAAAAATCGGTACTGGTCAGATGGAGTGATGTACCGAGTCTACAAGTTACTCTGTCGGAAATTTTGAAATCGAGACCTGCATCGATGGGAATAGAAAATGTGTTCTGACTATATTTTTCGGTGTTAGACCGTCGCAGATCAGTTTCAAAATCATAATCGCGATGAATAATATTGCCATTATTATCCCTGATTGTGCCATCCATACTGTATTGATATTTAAGCTCGGGGATTTTCCCGATCATCAAATCCCCTTTCGGAGTAAACTGTATATTTTCAATTCCGAGGGATATAAAGGGACGTAAAGTTTTTCGCTTTTTGAAAATATGATCAAAGTTGTATTCCAGGTTCACTCCGAAGTCAACAATGTCGGTCTGAAAATTCAGATTTTGATCCAGGTCGGTCATAGAACGCTGATCAGCAGATAGTTGCCCATAAATAAAAAAGAAATTCGCCTTATAAAATCTCTTAGGATCGACAAATGTAGATATATTGACTTTATAGGCAAAGTCGCCGATAACCGGGTTAATAAAATTATTTTTCACATCCCCATAGAAATTAAAAACCCCTGATCCGACTGAAATTACGGGCTTGTATATAGGATTGTCAATCATGACTTCTTCGTTCAGGATATCGTCGATAATATCTTCCTGAGCTATAACCACCAAAGGTATGGTTATTAAAGCGAGTGAGAAAAAGCACTTTTTGATTCCGTTCATCCCTAAGCTATTACTACGGGCGGGAAACTGGATTATCGGTACCACTGATGGTTAGTAATCATAAGAGCCTCCTGAACAGTGATCCTTTTTCCATTATTATAGGCAGAAACAAACGCATCTTTAACAGGAGTTTTATCCCAGACCATCACACGGTAATCGCGAGCATCCTTGTAAATATAGAATGAACCTACCGTGTATTTCCTCCATCCCTCATGAAACTCAAGCTTCACCTCTTTGTCAAGGCTAAGTTTACCAAAATACCTGTCAATTTGGACCGGTGCATGCCCCGCGGCAAGCTGCACACGATAATAAACTCCATTTTCCGGTTGTAAGGTATAAAACTCATCGCCCGTAAGAGTTTTGGCCGTTTGCTTAACAGGCTGCAGCTTAGCAACAGGTTCGCTTTTTACCGGATCAGTATTTTTACTAATCAGGGCATTATCATTCCCTGCCTGAGATCCATTAGTGATTGAATCCTCCTTGTTACTTTGTTTCGAACCAACATTCCCGCTATTTGTAACGGCAAGATCATAATTTTTTTCAATTATTTCAACACTTTTCGTCTGATTGTCGTGAATAAAAGAGAAAGTCCCTGATATTTTAAGATCACTCACTGATTTTCCAGACAAAGGAACCAGCTTATATGAAATAGTGAATACAGGCTCTTTGGGCAGATTCATCCATAATATTTTCACCATGTTATCAGTGAAACTAAAAATTCCACCTGCAGAATTACCTTCAATGGCTACAAATCCTTGAGGAACAAATTCTTCGATCTTTGAAAATTTATCAAGATTGCCCTTGATAATCTGCATCTCGACTGTTATTTCACGGGGATTAACCTGGATTGGAGGTTTTCGCAATACCTGCAGATTTGCCGCGTCAGTTTGAGCCTGCAATTGGGGTTGAATAATTTTTTCGAAATCCTTAATATCAACCAGCTTATTTTCCGCAAGTGCAGAATCAGGAATAATCTTTATTTCCTGAGCAGAAGCAACGGTTAATGTCCTTCTTTCGTTTCCCTCGATAAAAGAAAACTCTCCCTGAAGGTTAAAACTACCTTTTAACCGCTGGTGAACATGAATATTATAAACCACTTCAATCGTAGGATCTGAGGGAAGTTTGAGCCAGATAACTCTCACCCTTTGGCCTTCGAAAGTGAAATCAGCATTCGGATTACTTTGACGCACGGCCGTTAAACCATAGGGAAGATCCTGTTGAAAACGGGAAAAACTGGTGATATCGCCCTTATTAATAGTAAGTTTTACCTCAAAGTCTTGTCCTGCATTAACTTCCGTTGGGACTTCCATGTATACTGTGATTTCCTGATCCAATATCCATGTGAAGAAAATGATTCCCACAAAATTAATAAGTACAACGACTATTCTAATCATAAGATTATCAATAATTTGTGCGCAAAGTAAGAAGCTTTTAAGGATAAAAAAACAGCTTCTTCCCTGAAGATATTAACAATACGCAGTGCTTATCAACAATCCTAGAAATTAGGACTCAACAGGTACTTACTATAGAATTTGTCGATGACCTCAACAGCTTCTTCGGCTTTATCGACAAGTGTGAAAAGATCCATGTCATCCGGGTTAATATTCCCTTCCTGCTTCAGCATTACTTCTCTGATCCATTCCACCAGTCCGCCCCAGTATTTTTCTCCAACCAGAACGATTGGAAATCTTCCAATCTTGCCAGTCTGGATAAGTGTCATTGCTTCGAAAAGCTCATCAAATGTTCCAAAACCACCCGGCAATACAATAAATCCCTGTGCATATTTCATAAACATTACTTTTCTGACAAAAAAATGCTTAAAGCTCAGGAGTTTATCCGAATCAATGAAAAGATTTGGAGATTGTTCAAAAGGCAGATCAATGTTTACTCCTACACTTCGTCCTTTTCCTCTTTTTGCACCAAGGTTGCCGGCTTCCATAATCCCGGGTCCTCCCCCGGTAATAACTCCATAGCCATGTTGTGTAAGTAGGAAAGCTATATTTTCAGCTAATTTAAAATAGTCAGAATCCGGAGTTGTGCGGGCGGAGCCAAATATCGAAACGCATGGACCAATCGAGCCAAGCTTTTCAAAACCTTCAACAAATTCGGCCATAATTTTAAAAATCTGCCAGGAATCAGATGATTTTATTTCGTTCCAGTCTTTCTGCTTAAAGGCTCTTAATATTTTTTCTTCGTTTGATGATAACATATGATTCGGTTTTGAGTTTGAGTTTGAGTTTTGAAAGTAAAATAACAAAAAATTAAGCGCAAAGGCGCCAGGGCGCAATTATTTCCGTGATTTTATATTTGCGTTTCCCTTTGCCTTCGAGCATTGCGCGAAGCTTTGACTCATTTTAAATTCTTTTGCAAGAAAACTACCGGTGTAGGATTGTTTTTTCTCAGCCACCTCCTCAGGTGTGCCAACGGCAATAATTTCTCCTCCTTGATTCCCACCTTCTTTCCCAATATCAATTACATAATCTGCAGTTTTGATTACATCCATATTATGTTCGATCATAATAACTGTATTGCCCTTGTCGACCAGTTTTCCTATAACTTCGAGCAACACCCTTACATCTTCAAAATGCAATCCCGTTGTAGGTTCGTCGAGGATATAAAGGGTTTGTCCGGTATCTTTTTTGGAAAGTTCGGCTGCAAGTTTTACTCTTTGTGATTCTCCACCTGAAAGTGTGGTTGAAGGCTGACCCAGCTTGATATAACCCAGGCCAACTTCCTTCAAAGTTTTGATTCTTCGGTTAATGGAGGGTACATGGATAAAAAATTCGAGTGACTGGTTTATAGTCATATCCAGCACTTCTGAGATGTTTTTACCCTTATATTTCACCTCGAGAGTTTCACGGTTATAGCGTTTACCGGAGCAATCCTTACAGGTTACATATACATCCGGCAGGAAATTCATCTCAATCGTCTGAATACCTGCTCCCTTGCATGTTTCACAACGACCACCGCTAACGTTAAACGAAAATCTTCCGGCCCCGTAAGCTCTGATCTTTGCTTCCGGAGTTTGCTCAAAAATTTTTCTGATATCTCCGAAAACACCTGTATAAGTTGCCGGATTCGACCTGGGTGTGCGTCCCAAAGGGGATTGATCTACTTCGATAACTTTGTCTATGTTCTCTATTCCTTTGAGAAGCCTATATTCAAGAGGTTCTTTGTTGGATCTGAAAAAGTGCTGACTTAAAATGGGGTGAAGCGTTTCATTAATAAGAGTGGATTTCCCGCTGCCCGAAACACCTGTGACACAAATAAAAACTCCAAGTGGAAATTCAACATCCACATTTTTAAGGTTGTTTCCGTTAGCTCCTTTTATTACAAGTTTTTTTCCATTCCCTTTTCGCCGGATTTGCGGAATGGGTATAAACTTTTTATGATGGAGATAATCTGTTGTAAGTGTCGAAACAGTTATCAATTCTTCAGGTGTACCAATTGCACAAACCTCTCCTCCATGTCTTCCCGCGAAAGGCCCCATATCCACAACATGATCAGCCGATTCAATCATATCCCTGTCATGTTCTACCACAATGATGGAGTTCCCGTTATCACGAAGTTGCTGAAGGGAATGTATAAGTTTCAGGTTATCTTTCTGGTGAAGCCCGATGCTCGGCTCATCAAGAATGTAAAGTACATTAACCAGTTGTGATCCGATCTGCGTTGCTAAACGGATTCGCTGACTTTCCCCCCCTGAAAGACTTCTGGATGGCCGGTCAAGTGCGAGGTAGTTAAGACCAACATCAAGCAGAAAGCCCAGCCGGCTGCGGATTTCTTTTAAAATCTCCCTTCCTATTTGATTCTGCCGATCCGATAGCCGTGCCTCGATATCCCTGAACCATCCCGATAAATCTGTAATATCCATTTGAGCCAGGGATGCAATGTTTTGTCCATCGATTTTAAAATGAAGGGACTCTTTTTTTAGCCGGGTTCCAAGGCAGGATGGACATTTCACCTTCCTGATAAACTGGTTGGCCCATTTCTGATCCGAAGAGGAGCTTTCTTCCCCGTTATGGTTCTGGATATAAGCAATAACTCCCTCGAAGGTAAGAAAATAATTTGCTGAATTCCCTAATGGAGTATTCTGTAGTTTAAAAGGCTCATCACTTCCATAAAGGATTATCCCCATAATATCCTCGGGAATTTCTTTCATAGGAGTGCTGAGATTGAGCCCGTGTTTGGTAAGGAGGGAGTCGAGCTGCCAGAAAATCAGTGAATTCCTATAAGTACCTAAAGCCGAAATACCTCCCCTTTTGATACTTAATTCCGGATCGGGGATAATCTTTTCTATGTCTATTTCACTCACGTTTCCAAGTCCGTTGCAGTGCGGACAAGCGCCGTGAGGGGAGTTGAACGAAAAGGTATGGGGAGCTGGTTCATCGTACGAAATTCCCGATGTCGGGCACATCAACATTCGGCTGAAATAGCGTCCATCAGGGTTATCTTTTTCAAGCAGCATAATAATTCCTTTACCCTGCTCCATTGCGATTTTTACGGAATCCCTGAGGGCTTTGTCTCCGGAAGCGCTGACTTCCATCTTATCAATCAGGATCTCTATATTGTGTGCCTTGTAGCGATCAAGCTTCAGGTTTGGCCTTAATTCCATTATCTCTCCGTTAATCCTGGCAGAGATGAAACCTTTTCTACGGATTTGTTCGAATAGTTCCTTGTAATGGCCTTTTCTCCCTCTCACAACCGGAGCGAGAATATAGATTTTTTTACCTTCATAGCGATCAAGAATGAGTTTCAGAATCTGGTCATCGGTATATCGTACCATTTTCTCCCCCGTGACATAAGAAAAAGCGTCAGAAGCTCGGGCATAAAGCAGACGAAGGAAATCATAGATTTCAGTAATAGTTCCAACCGTAGATCTTGGATTTTTGTTCGTTGATTTTTGTTCAATGGAAATAACCGGACTAAGACCTGTGATTTTATCAACATCCGGTCGTTCCATGCTACCAATAAACTGGCGTGCATAGGCTGATAAAGTCTCGATATAACGGCGCTGCCCCTCGGCATAAATGGTGTCAAATGCCAGAGAAGACTTCCCGCTGCCACTCAGACCGGTAATTACTGTTAGTTTGTTACGGGGAATTTCAACATCTATATTTTTCAGATTATGCACCCTGGCGCCCATCACCCGGATCCACTTTTGCTCTTCGCGGTCCATTACTTTTTAATTAAATCAAATAATTCTGGTTGTAAGGTTAAGCGCAAAGGCACAAGGGCGCAATGCTATTACGCAAATAAAATTCGCGCTTACTCTTCATCATATTAAAGTGACTGTATCACTTACCATTCCCCCTATTTCACTCATCTTAAAAAATCCTTCCTTCGGAATCTTTACATAATAAGTTTTACCGGAAGTATTTGTAAGAAATGAGTCCCTGAGCCATGGATTCATCCATTTTAAAGTTTTATAACTTATTCCGTATCGCTTGGCAAAATCGGCGAAATTTTCAACCTTCCCATCAACAGTTACCTCATAATAAGGTATTTGCGGGTACAAATGATTTTCCCCCATATAAAATCCATATTCAGAGGGATTTTCCATGATGAGTTTAAAGGAGAGTATCCGGTAAATGTAACGTCCGGTTTCATCGCCTAATAGCAAATCGTAATAATCCAATTCCTTTTGCCTTTCAATCTGGCGGTCGACACCTTTTCTTCCGGCATTATAAGAGGCAGCGGTGAGAGTCCAGTTTGTATATTTCTTATGTGAATCGAGGAGGAATTTACAGACTGCCTCGGTTGATTTTTCAAGATGATACCGTTCATCAACTTCATCATTAACAATGAGTCCGTAATCTCTGGCTGTACCCTCCAGAATTTGCCAGAATCCAACAGCATTGGATGGAGAAACTGCATTTGTAAGTCCGCTTTCGGCCACAGCAAGGTATTTAAAGTCGTCGGGGATTTCGTATTTCTTCAGAATGGGCTCAATGACCGGAAAATAACGGTTAGCTCTTTTAATAAAAAGCAAGGTTTGCGATTGCCAATAGGTATTTACCAACAATTCACGGTCGATATTTTCAAGAATATCAATTTCCTCAAGTGGAACTTTTTCACCTGCAAAGTCAATTTCTGCAGGAATATCAAGAGAAAAAACAGCATAGCTTCTTTTAGGATCGTTTTCAGGATCGGGATTTTTTTCTGTGCCACACCAAACGGTTTTATCGTAAACTCCAAAAAAAGTCAAGACAACGGCAACAACAATAAGAATATATAATGCGGGGCGAATTTTGATTCTTGACGACATGGGAAAGTTGAATTTCAATTTTAAATGGTTTGCATTTGACGAAAACGCAAAAGTAATCAAAAAAAAGGACTTTGGGAGATAAGTTGTAAGGGGAGATTTTCCAAATGACTTAATTTTTGTTCTTAAAATCAAATGATTGATAGGTCTGTTGTCTAACTGTAATTAAATCTCTTTCGTCCAGATGTTAAGCCGGGCAAACGCAACATCTATTAATGAAACAGACGGAATATTGCGGGTATGAAAATTTAGTGGCAACCCTGCAAAGTTCTAATCAGCCAACCAGAATTAAAATGTTTAAATCGCCTGGTGTATTTTTTGATTTCCGTATCTGATTGGATTAAACGATTTTGCATTACTTTAGTTAAAATAACCATTTTTTTCCTACTTTTGCCCTCCCAATTGTTTGAAAAAAAATGGATTTCAATACCGAAATTAAAAAACGACGCACCTTTGCCATCATCTCCCACCCGGATGCCGGTAAAACAACCCTAACAGAGAAGTTCCTTCTTTTTGGTGGAGCCATTCAGATTGCCGGAGCCGTAAAAAGCAATAAAATCAGGAAAACTGCCACATCCGACTTCCTCGAAATTGAAAAACAGCGTGGCATTTCAGTTGCCACTTCGGTTATGGCTTTCGATTACAAAGGTCTGCGTATCAACATCCTTGACACACCCGGCCATAAAGATTTTGCTGAAGATACTTTTCGTACTCTTACCGCTGTTGACAGTGTAATCCTGGTTATCGACTCGGTCAAAGGGGTCGAAGAGCAGACTCTGAAACTGATGGAAGTCTGCAGGATGCGAAACACTCCTGTAATGGTATTTATCAATAAGATGGATGCAGAAGGAAAAGACCCTTTCGATCTGCTTGACGAGGTTGAGAAACAACTTTCCATCCATGCAATCCCGCTTACATGGCCCATAGGGCAAGGAAATAAATTTCATGGAGTTTATAATATTTACAAACAGAACCTGAATCTTTTCGAGGGAAACAAAAGCCAGAAAACAGATGATATCATTAATATTGATGATGTTTTTGGAAAAGAAATTGAAAAGTATGTGCCTGAAAAGTTTGTGGGTAAACTTCGTGAGGACGTACATTTGATCAGTGAAGTTTATGAAGCTCTTAATGTAAAGGATTACCTGGATGGAATTGTAGCTCCCGTTTTCTTTGGCAGCGCCATCAACAATTTTGGGGTAAAGGAATTGCTCGATACCTTCTGTGAGCTGGCCCCGAGCCCGAGAGCCCGCCAGGCAACTGAAAGAATTGTTGAACCAACAGAACCGAAACTCACAGGATTCGTTTTTAAAATCCATGCCAACCTCGATCCCAACCACCGCGACCGCATTGCCTTCCTGAGAATCTGCTCGGGCACATTTGAAAGGAACAAGTTTTATTACCATGCCCGCCAGGGCAAGAAACTTCGTTTTCCCTCTCCTGCAAGCTTCATGGGAAACGCAAAGAGTATTATCGAAGAAGCTTTCCCGGGTGATGTAATCGGACTCTACGACAGTGGTAATTTTAAGATTGGAGATACCATGACTGAGGGCGAGGTCCTGCAGTTTAAAGGTATACCGAGTTTCTCCCCCGAAATATTCCGCGAAGTGGTAAACAGGGATCCCTTTAAAACAAAACAACTGGATAAGGGTGTTCGCCAACTTACCGAAGAAGGAGTAGCCCAGATGTTTGTTCAACAACCCGGGAATAAAAAAATAATTGGCACTGTCGGAGAACTCCAGTTTGATGTAATAAAATTCCGGCTGGAACATGAGTATGGCGCAATATGTACTTTCTCACCCCTGAAATATCATAAGGCATGCTGGATCACCACCAAAGACAAAGCCTCGCTTGAGAATTTTATTCTCCGAAAATCAGAACATATGGCATATGACAAAGAGGATAATCCTGTATTTTTTGCTGATAGTGAATGGACGTTACAAACTGCGATGGAAACTTTTCCGGCGCTTACTTTTCATACGAGTTCGGAGTTTAAGAATTAATTAATTTGACAATGTGGCAATGTGACAATTATTACTATTTGTTACAAATTACATTTTACCTTCATAAATAACCTGCTATGAATGATGAATTTAAAGATAATGTAATTCTCAATTTGACATTTGAGTTTGCATTATAATCATTGATTTTTGTGATGAACTCGATAATTTGAAGAAATTTGCACTTTCCAATCAACTTTTTAAATCCGGGACATCCATTGGCGCCAATGCAAAAGAAGCTCAGAGTCCTGAGAGTAAAGCAGATTTTGTGCATAAATTAAGATTTCGGCCAAAGAAGTTGAAGAAACAGAATATTGGTTATTACTATGTAAAAGATCTGATAAACTGCCTGACTCAACGCAATTACTGAATGATTTAGAACCTATAAAAAAGATCATTTCTAAAATAATTGGGACTTCAAAACGGTAATAATCTCAATTTATATTACAATATCATCTCTTCTTGAATAACCTAATAGTTTCATTGTCACATTGTCACATTGTCACATTAGTGCTAACCATGAAGTCTATATGGTTAACAGTCCCTGATACACCCTCAACCCCACGACTTTTCCGCATAAACAGTAATACTGAAAATCCCAGCGCCGCTTTTCTTAAAATCTTCGAGTTGCTTAGTGTTCAAGTATTTCAGCATAATTTCATCGGGCACCGGTGTAGCTTTTTCTTTTTGAACACGAATATTAACGAGTCCGGAATCTTGCATGATCCGGAGATACTCATTGATATCAATAGCCCCTGAGACGCAACCTGCATATAACTCTGCAGCCTGTTGAATATTTACCGGCAGTTCCCCGCGAATTACCACATCTGAAACCGAAAGGTGACCGCCTGGTTTTAAAACACGGAATATTTCCCGGAAGGCTTTTACTTTATCAGGAACTAAATTCAGAACACAATTGCTTATAATAACATCTGCCGTATTAGTTTTAACCGGAATATTCTCAATATCTCCCAAACGGAATTCCACGTTTGTAAAGCTCAGTTTTTTGACATTTTCGCGGGCTTTTTCAATCATGGCTTCGGTCATGTCGATGCCTATTACTTTTCCGGTTTCGCCTGTCATGGCCCGTGCAACAAAACAATCATTTCCCGCTCCTGAGCCAAGGTCAATAACGGTATCTCCCTTTTTGATCTTTGCAAATTCCGTCGGAATTCCGCAGCCCAGTCCAAGATCTGCCTCGGGATTGTAGCCTTCCAGTTTTGAATAGTTTTCACTGAATATAGCATAATCAACTGTTGAGCAACAACCCGTTGCACCGCAGCAGGATGCCTCATTCTGAAGTTTATTTTGCCCAGCGATTTCGCTGTATTTTTCTTTTACGATTAGTTTTAAGTCTTCGGCTTTCATTTTTTTTGATTTAGATATTATTTAATTAATTCATTCTTATATAATTCATAGAACTTATTACGAATCTCATCCCTCACCCTCCTGAACTCGCTCCAGATAAACTCATCGCTTCCTGTTGCATGCGAAGGGTCTTCGAAGCCAATATGCAGTCGGTGTTTTACCTTTCCTGAGAAAAGCGGACAGGTTTCATTGGCATGATCGCATACTGTGATCACGTAATCCCATTCGTCGTTGAGGTATTGATCGACCATTTTTGGGGTATGGTGACTGATATCAACCCCTGCTTCTTTCATTACTTTAACAGCTTTCTGATTTACCTGCTTTGCAGGTTCCGTGCCGGCAGAGCAAACTTCAATGTTTTTATCAAATGACTGCAAAAAGCCATGAGTCATCTGACTGCGACAGCTGTTACCGGTACAAAGAATTAATATTTTCATATTTTTGTTTTTTTTATTAGAAATTTTGAAGTTTAATAGTGCCTAATGTGCTAAGAGTTATTGTTACAATTAAGTTGCTTTGGCATTCCAATCTTGATTAATTTTAAGCACTTTAGGCATTTTAGGCACTTGGGGCACTTTTTTCTAAAAAGTACTTTCGTTTAAAAAATAATGCAACGTTAACCAGTCCAATCAGTACCGGCACCTCAACCAGTGGGCCTATTACTGTTGCAAAAGCCGCCTGGGAATTAATACCGAATACGGCAATCGCCACTGCAATCGCGAGTTCGAAATCGTTGCTCCCGGCGCTGAAAGCCATAGTGGTTGATTGTTCGTAAGTGGATCCCATCCATTTCGCAATAAAAAAAGTGACGAAAAACATGAAACCGAAATAAATGGTATAGGGTATTGCTACTCTGACAACATCCATGGGCAGTTCAATGATTTTTTCTCCTTTTAGCGAAAACATTACAAAGATTGTAAATAGCAGGGCTATAGGTGTTAATACTCCGATTTTAGGAATAAACCGGGTAAAATACCAGTCGTTTCCTTTCCAGTTGCGAAGGGCAAGACTTGAGATCAATCCTGCCACAAAGGGAATCCCCAGGTAAATTAAAACGGTTATGGCTATTTCAGATATGGATATATCTACAGCAACGCCTTTCAATCCAAATAATGGTGGTAAGAATGTTATAAAGATCCAGGCATAAACCGAATACAGGAATACCTGGAAAATTGCGTTGAATGCCACTAAACCGGCGGCCAGTTCCGGGTCGCCTTTGGCCAGGTCGTTCCAGACGAGTACCATAGCGATGCAACGGGCAAGACCCACCAGAATAACACCTGTCATTAATCCCGGGTAATTATGAAGAAAAATAATTGCCAGGAAAAACATGACAAAAGGTCCAACAATCCAGTTCTGTGTGAGTGAAAGGCTTAAAAGTTTTACATTTTTAAATACAAGTGGGAGTTTCTCGTATTTCACTTTTGCCAAAGGCGGATACATCATCAGGATAAGGCCGATGGCAATGGGAATGTTTGTTGTGCCTGAGCTTAATGAATCCCAGAAACCTGAAATCCCCGGAGAAAAATACCCGATAACAACCCCGGTAAACATCACGAGGAAAATCCATAAAGTAAGATAGCGATCGAAAAAAGATAGTTTTTTGATTGTGGTTTCCATAAATGATTAATGAAGAGTATATAATTTGAAGTTATTTGCAACAATAAGATTCCGATGATAAAATCATACTAAAAAGTTCATTAGACATGCTTTCCATCTTTTTGGTTTTTTCAGAATCTAAACAATAGCAGGTTTTTGATCCCGTGATTGTACCCGTAATCAGGCCGACATCTTTTAGTTCTTTGAGATGCTGGTTTACAGTGGTTCTGCTTAAAGGAAGTTCTTCAGCAATATCACCGATGATGCAAGTCTTCGTCTCAGCAAGATACTTTAGAATGGCAAGGCGGGCCGGATGCCCCAGCGCTTTAAATAAACTGGCAGCGGATTGTAAATCAGCTTCAAATAATTCTTTTTTTGCGTAAACCATTTTGAATTTATTTATTTCCGACGTAAATATACGTCATATTTTAACATAACGTAATAATACGTCATATATTTTTATTAAATATTTGTTAAATTATTTGTGAGATTGTTTTTTTATCAAAAAAGTTCGATCCTCAAATTCATTTTTG
>CAYGFI010000026.1:9535-39145 GCA_964349045.1 uncultured Chitinophaga sp. | reverse complement strand
ATACGGTAATAAAATATAAAATGATAAAATAAGTTTCGAATTGTATTTTTGACTTTCGGTGATATTATTCTAATAATGAACAATTTGACTCATTTATTGAAACTACCTTATATCGATAAATAGAACCCACCCGAACATTAGTTCAAAAAATAATCATTCTTCAGCAACTTCTCCTGTTCCCTGAGCTTATAAAGATATTTCAACTGACCAATTAAAAACAATTCCTGTTTTTGCTGTATTTGAAGACTAATGAACTTATGTTTTTCTTCCGATGATAGATTTAAGGCTTTTGCCACATCATTGACCCGTATTTCATTGCCTCTTATATTTTTTAGAAATTCAGGATCAAGATGATCTGTATAGTGTATTAATAATCCAAGTAATTCAGGATTTTTCAATTCCTGGTCAGGATCAAATAGTTTTATCTTTCCTCCGCCATAAAGCCTTTCCGGCATAGGATCCTGAAAACTTAAAACTTCAAAAATTGCAATTCCCTCAGCAACAATAACCATCTCACCCTTTGAATTAGTAGCTACAACCTGTTTCACTTTACATTCCGCTCCAAAATTCTGCATTTTTGAGTCTTTTACAAAGGGTATCCCAAAACTTAATCCTTTTTCTTCACATTCATTAATCAGCTGTTTATATCTTGGTTCAAATACCCGTAAAGGAAGATCCTCTCCCGGTAAGAGACTAATATTTAATGGAAAATAGGGTAATATTTTTTCGTTGTCACTCATTTCTTAGTAAATTGCTTTTCTAAATTATACCTTAAGAACAAACCAATTCTTCAAATGTTTAATTGTAAATCATAATTAAATTATAGCAACAACCCCGTCACCCCGTCACATCATCACTTCGTCACTTAAAAAATATGTGCTACTTCGTCGAACACAACATCCAGCGAAAAGAACTCGAAAAACGATTCAATGTAAAATTCCCTGAGGATACCAGGTATACCCCGGCTTTTTTTCAGTCTGCTTTTAACAAGCCTTTAATGCCCGTAATTACCGCTGATAAAAGAAATGAAGCACAATTTTTCCAGTGGGGTCTGATTCCATTCTGGAGTAAAGATGAAGCAAGCGCTGAAAAAACACGTTACTCCACAGCCAATGCAAGGGCAGAAACTGCCTGGGATAAACCCACCTTCCGAAAAGCAATGCAATCCGGACGCTGCCTGGTGTCTGCACATGGATTTTTTGAGTACCACACTACACCTGAGCTTAAAATACCTTATTATATCAGGTTAAAGGACAATGATATTTTTGCTTTCGCGGGAATTTATGATACCTGGAATAATCCGGAAACCGGAGAGATTGTCAGAACTTTTTCGATACTGACAACCACAGCAAATCCACTGATGGAAAAAATCCATAACCTGAAGAAACGGATGCCGGTGATATTACCAAAAGAAAAAGAAGAAGATTATATTAATCCGTATTCTTCTAAAGATGCAATTATTGAATTACTTAAACCTTTTCCTGAAAACTTTTTGGAGGCTTACCCGGTATCACGCAAAATCGCTCTCAAAAATCCGGATATCTATGATCCTTCACTTATTGAGGAAGTTCAATATAATCAGAATCCTAAACTTTTTTAAACAGTTAATTTACAGGTATTTATACCATTAGGATTGCTATTATAATACCTCAGCCTTCCCGACAAACCACAACAATTCAAGCATATAGTTTGAACCAATTGGATTATTTATTGTTGTTTCGAATTAGACAAAATAAAAATAGCACTGTTATTTATAAACGAAAACAATTAAAACGTAAAACTTAACCTATGAAACCCACATGTTTCGTGAAACACAAACACAATTGATTATAATTTCATAACATGCGGGTTCCATATGACCATTAAAAATAAATTATAGCCATATGAAACCCTCATGCACTGACGTACACAACAAGGACATGAAAATACATGAGGGTTCCATGAGAAACAACTTAATATACAATAACATAACTTAAATATTTTCGAATGAAAAAATTTGCAATTCTTATTCTCATTCTGCTTTTTACCGCAGGCCTTAAAATTAATTCTGCACAGGCTCCCGACTGGACAAGACTCCTTCAGACAAACACTTTTGGTTTTCAAAGTGCAGATGTTGTAACTGCTGATGCAGAAAGCGTATACATGGCCGCTGGCATAAGCGGACCTATAACTTTTGAAGGCGCTTCATTTACAACTATAGGTTTTCGTGATCTTCTATTATCGAAAATTAATAATAGTGGGACTGCTATCTGGACAAAACAATTCAATGCAGATGTCAATGGAAGTATATTTCCAAATGCTATTATAACAGACGCATCAGGAAATATTTATTTATCTTGTGCATTCACAGGTAATGTTACCATAGGAGGCAGCACGGTTGCATCCGACCTGTTAGTCAACTCGTTTTTTGCCAAGTTTGATTCAAATGGAAACGGTATTTGGGCAACTGCATTCGCATCCAATGGTAATGGGGGTTCAAAAATTGCTCTTGATGATAATGGAAACCTTTATTTAATCGGAAGGAGCAGCAAATTAATTAAATTCAACAGTTCAGGTACGATTCTATGGGAACAGTCATATACCACCCAGACATTGCAGGCTATTGCCGTTTATGGCACGAATCTTTATATCGGAGGAACTCTTCAGTCCCCGTCCACAACTTTTGGTACAATTACCCTGAATGCCTTAGGGGGGTATAATACCGGTTTTCTTTTAAAAGCGAATTTAGATGGAGTATATAGCTCCTCAATGGTTGTTGGCGGCTCCACAACTCAGGATGGTTCTTCAGTAAGTAATATAGTAATGGATAATACAGGAAATCTGATAATTACAGGTGCCTATACAGAAAATTTAGTACTGGGGTCAATTACTATTAATAATACGGCATCTGCTGGTCAGAATTACACCTACATTGCCAAATGCGATAATTCCTTTAATTTTTACTGGGCTAAGTCAAGTACTCAATATGTTAACGCAAATCGTGAAATGAGGAATTACAGGTTATTTACAGATAATCTTAATAATATTTATGAATATGGAGCCATTGCAAGTCCTTTCCAATATGGCTCCGTATCGGTCGATCCGAATAACGGACAGTTCCTTGTCAGATTCGATTCTGACGGAAATGCTATAAATGCATACGAATTGCAAAACACTTTACCCAATAAAGTTTATGTAACCCCGGCAGGTAAAGTTCTGACCGTGGGCTCCTATAATTATCCCGGAGCAGCTAATTACGGTAATCTTTATTTTAACCAGTTTTCAGGGGATATGACTCCTGAATGGCAAAAAATCGGATCCGGCCTGATTCAGTCAGGTACAGTTACCCATAAATATATAAAACATGACGCTTCCGGAAATACTTATGTTCAATCGAGAGTTATTGGATATGTTGATTATTTCGGAACCATTATCAATACAAATACCTATGTTACCGTTATTTCGAAACTCGATATTAACGGTAATTTGTTGTGGATGAACCAGATAGCCGATTGGGAGCCTTCTCTTTTCGGACCCGCATTTATCCTTGATAAGGATAATAATGTTCTCACAGTAGGTTTATTCAAAATCAGTCTGACCATCGATACTACGACCCTGACAACAGATAATACAGGATTTGAAGGTTATGTGGCAAAGTATAGTTCAGCCGGAGCATTATTATGGGCATCAAAGATGAATTTAGACATAAGTGTTTCTCCTAATATAACAGTTGCTTCCGATAATTCCGGAAACGTTCTGGTTTCTGGTGTTATTTCTCCGGCTAATTACCTGGTGAAATTTGATCCCTTTGGAAACCAGCTATGGGAAAAAAGCTTTCAGATGGAATCATACTACTTGTCACTTATAACTACCGATGCCGATAATAATATATATCTTACAAGTGAGATCCATTTATCTGATGCAACAGGTTCTGCTACAATTGGTTCTGTAATTCTTAACCAGACCTACAACGATGGTTCAACAGTATTGGTGAAATTTGATCCGGATGGTAATGCTCTTTGGGCAAAAACATATGGAGGTGTTATGGGGGCTGCTTATTCTGATGGCTGGCCTACTGATATTAAAACTGATGCAGACGGAAATACATACCTCTGGGGTTGGTGCGTTAATAACGCTGTTTTTGGAGAATATACACTTTCAAATCCTATCGGCGCCGGATATTCATTTTTCCTTTCAAAAATTAATACTTCAGGAGATATAGTATGGGCAAAAGCTGTTCATGAAAAAACAACAGCCTTTAACTATGGCAGTTTATTGGATATTGATAAATTAGAAAATGTATATGTTGGGGGGCACTTTAGGGGCATAATCAGCATTGATGGCGCTCTTTTCTCGCCGGAAGGAAGTAATGACTTCTTTGTTGCCAAATATTCTGATAATGGTACTTTTCAGTGGATTAAGACGATACCCTCCGGCAGTAATATTATAAATGCAATAAGTGTGTATAATAATGATGTTTTAACCTTAGCCGGTTCATCTGGCTTGAATACAACCTTAGGGACATTCCCAATTGTAAAAAAAGGGGGCTCATCATCTATTATTGCAACCTTAGGGGAAATTATCTCCTACCATGAGATTGCTTCAACAAAAATCTTTAGCCTGATTGGCACCGCTTTCTATAAAAATGATGGAGTAACATTAGGCAATTGGGATTATGATATGGATTTCACATATGTTGGTACTTCAGGGAATATATCTACCTATGAACTTAAGAACCAGTTGATCCTTCAAAATGGAGAATTTAAAATACGCAAAGATCACCTGTGGAATGAAAGCTGGGGTCCTGATGAAATGCCTATACTGGGTGATCCTGGTAATTTTATCAAGGCAACGGACGGCCCAAATTTTAAAACGCTGACCGGGAAAACTTATGATATGACCTTTATTGTGGATTGGGCACGAAATACCTATGCTTTGCTTTTAAATGACGGTTCTCAATTTGTAGTCACAACGTCTGTAACTTCAATAAAAACAACTTCGGCATTTACTACAAGTGAAATTTTTAATGAGGGGATATACCCTGTGACCGCTCGTGGAGTTTGCTGGAGTACAACTCCATTTCCAACAATAACAAATAGTAAAACTTCTGATGGTCAGGGTATTGGTGGTTTTGCAAGTTACTTAACCGGACTTAATGTAAATTCAACTTATTATGTCAGGGCTTACGCAACTAATAGTGGGGGAACATTTTATGGTAACCAAATCACTTTCAACACGAGAGCTGAATGTCAGTCTGATTTTGTATACACTTTCCAGTCAATTTCAGGAATGATCAACTTTACCTCATCATCACAGAATGCAACTGATTATTACTGGAATTTTGGTGATGGGAATTTCAGTACCCTGGCTAATCCTGAGTATGCATATCTTAAAGCAGGTGTGTTTAAGGTTTGTTTAACCATATGGAATAGCACAAACGGATGTCAGTCTGTTAGCTGTAAAGATGTAATTTATGCACCGGTAGGTGAGAAATATATCGTTGCGGATTTCTCATTCTTTACCAATCCGACCAATTTAACTGTTAGCTTCAGCGACTTATCAACCTCAAACACTACTGACTGGTACTGGACCATGGGTGATGGTAAGGTAATGAAAACTCAAAATCCGGTTTATACCTACTCAAAACCCGGTGTGTATACAGTATGCCTTACAGCCATTGATAAAGTAAATCTCCTTCTGCAATCTGTTTGTAAAGTGATAGTCGTTGGCGAAATTGCCTGTACAATCAGATCGGATTTTAGCTATTTTATTAATCCGTCTGATCTGATGGTAACATTTTCCAGCAAAGCTTCTGGTTCTGTAACGGATTATTTCTGGACCTTTGGAGATGGCAGTTCATCCTCCCTGGAAAATCCCGCTCATACTTATTCAACCCCCGGTTATTACCTGGTTGGCCTGTCTGTCAGGAACAGTACAAACAAATGTATGGATATGTTTACACAGTTTATCCAGGTAGGAAGTGTTGATTGTCGGGCTGGTTTTACTTTCGGCGTAGATCCGGTTTTTAACACTGTGATTTTCAGTGACGATTCAAAAGGCAATATTGATTATTATTACTGGGATTTTGGCGATGGTACCTTCAGCGTATTACAAAATCCTGTTAAACTTTATAAAAAGGCTGGTATTTACCTGGCTGGACAAACTGTTATTGATAACACGAACGACTGCATCGATTTTTATGTTCAGCCGGTTCAGGTAGGAGAGATCGACTGTTCTGCAGATTTTGTAAGTTATATTGATCCTTCAACAAACACCGGGTATTTTACTAACAAAAATGTTGGTGAAGCAACCGCGTTGCTTTGGTCCTTTGGTGATGGCAGATTCTCAACACAGGATAACCCTGTACATGAATTCTCCAATGGAGGTATCTATTCCGTTGGCTTAAATACATTTGACTTCAATAGCGGGTGTATGGACTATTATGAGGAGATGCTCCTGATCGGAGAATTAGGCAACGATTGTGAAGCCGACTTCATTTACATCCTTGATCCGTCAAATCCAGAGGTTTCATTCAAAAATAAATCCATAGGTGATATAGTTGGCTCGATCTGGAACTTTGGTGATGGATCAGAAAACTCCGAAAACACAGATCCTTCTCATACCTTTACCAAAGGTGGGTACCATTACGTTTGTCTTAATGTAATTAATTCCCAGGGAATCCGGAATATGACCTGCAAATGGATTCTGGTTGCTGGAAGTGCCGCAAATGATTGCCGCGCAAACTTTATGTTTACTGTTGATTCCACAACTCTTGAAGTAAAATTTGTGGATAATTCCTTCGGGAATATCAATAAGTTCACATGGGATTTTGGTGACAGTAAGACGGACTCAGTATCCTCTGTTAAAGATCCCAGCCATATTTACAGCGAGAAAGGATATTACCTTGTTCAACTAAGGGTTGAGAACACTGTC
Source organism: uncultured Chitinophaga sp. (assembly GCA_964349045.1). Lineage (GTDB taxonomy): Bacteria > Bacteroidota > Bacteroidia > Bacteroidales > JACJXF01. The sequence goes on along the minus strand of CAYGFI010000026.1, from coordinate 32,233 downwards.
AGCGGATGTGTCAGCAATGAGTATAAACTGTTGAATGTTGCAGAAACCCAGGTTCTGAAAGCAGCATTTGGTTATGAGGCTTTCGAACCCGATAAAAAAGTCGCAGGTTACCCTGTTGACCTTGTAAGCGCCAGTTCAGGGGATGGAGCTACTGTTGAATGGGACTTTGGTGACAAGCAAGTCAAAAAAGCATCCTTTACTGTGATGGATTCCACTTCCGGAAAAGTTACCCACTACTACCAGTTACCTGGGAAATACCTGGTCTGCTTAAGAGTGTCTGATCCTATAAGCGGTCAGACTGATGAGTTCTGCAGCTTTGTTTTTACCAAAAATGCTCTAAAAGTTGATGAAATCAGGGAAACAGGCTTAATCCTTGATGTATACCCGAATCCATTAATCAATTATACAACGATTAATTTCACCCTGCCTGACCCACAGTTTGTTGATATGGCAATTTTCGACCAGCTGGGCAGAAGGATTGAGACACTGATAAAAACTAAAAAAGAATCAGGAAACCACCAGATGATCTGGGAAACAAAGAACCATCCAACGGGTATTTATCACCTGAAACTGATCACTCCTGAAAAGATAATTACAAAACAGCTGGTAATAACAAGGTAATCAAAAAAGAGAAAGGCGCCTGTATGGGCGCCTTTTTTTCTTTTGAAGAACAAAAATATTTTACATATTTGACCGGATATCAATTTTATAAACATTTATCCTATTCAGGATAAGACAAGTTACTTTCCAATCATTCAAACTTCAAAATATTATTTTATACCCGGGTAAACATTTTTCATTCACCCTTGTTTTATAAACGAGGTCCGGACAATAAATCGTAGTTTTAGGTTTAGTTATTTTTGGTTATTAGGTTCTTTTTCAGGCATGCCTCTGTGAAGATGCATTTTTATCGTCTGGACCTCAATTTACTCACCCTCCGAAGTCCGCAGGACGAAGGAGGGTCTCATTTCATTAGTCCGCAGGACGAAGGAGGGTCTCATTTCATTAGTCCGCAGGACAAAGGAGGGTCTTATTCCATTAGTCCGCAGGACGAAGGAGTGTCTCAATCCAGTATTCCAAACGACTAAGGAGAGTTTCTCAAACTACTTTCGTTACCCCGCAGCAAGAGGGAGGATTTTGACCATAAAATCCTGAAACCTGAAAATAAAAACTCGTTACAACATCCGAAGAACTCTTAAGTATTCCCCGTTATTTTTTTTACACACTGGGCAGAAAAATTCCCTTTAGTACAACATTCAAAAAATATTCACACATTATTGCATTTTTAGTTGAGACTTTTGAGCCATGAGAACCGGATTTACTCTTGATATTTTTACTGACTTCATAAAAATTTAATCATTTTACAAAACACTAATTGTTAATAACTCCGGTTTATAAGCCGATAAAAGCAATAAAACTATTACAATTACTGACCTGTAGAGATTTAAACAAATTGTTAATAACTCCTGTCGAAACATTGTTAGGAGTTTCAGCGATTTTTATTTGTTTTTTCTTCACTTCCCAAATATATTTGTTGAACCAAGTAAGCGATAAAAGGTCGCTCTGAAAAACGGGGATCAGTCTTTAGCAAAGCTTCGGCCTAGCAAAAAGCTCCCGGGAGGTGAACCGCAAGGCTAAACTCCAACGTTTCAGGAGCTAAAATGAGCAAAATACTTCGAGTAGTGCTCACCCAACGCCTGGGATCATCGCAAGATGTTCATTGAGTGGTTGGCCCGAAGGGCAGATAAATGAAGGAAACCTTCACAGGTATCCGGAATACATCACAATAGCCAGAAGAGGATCGTAAGACCCAAACCTGCCTGTTGGCTTAACGGGAACATTTCAGAATCGGGGTAACCCGAAACATGAAATCGCCAGGGTTCCTCTCTGAACCGGTATGGAACGTCCGGGAAAGACGAACTGACCATAATAACAGTAGCTTGGCATTGTCTGGATGCTACGGTATCTAAACAATGAAATGGGAACTTTATCTCACGATTTAGTTCCCATTTTGTTTTTAACAATACCCAAAACATTATAAAACGTCACTGTATAACTCTTTTTTACTGACCTTTTGATCAATCATTCTTTTTTATACATAAGCCTTCTAATTACTCTGGGTTAACCATTCTTTATCGGATGCGAATAATGTCTGTTTAAAGCGATTATCTACTCTTCGCAATTAATCCATTTCTTCAAAAGCCCAATGATATCAAGACTTTTGACCCATCTGTTAATATCTTCAGTTTTTGTTGAAATCAAAACCGAACTTAGCTCAAGGATTTACATTAATTTTGCACCAGATTATTTATGATTATTTTCAATAAAAGTAATGAGGGGTAAAGCTGGGTTGATATTTGTTTTGGTTTTGTTGTTTTTTTTCCTTGAAACGGCAATCAGTTTTTCAGTTAAAAAAGAGAATAGTCTCTTTAAACCGGATGATCAGATATCATTCGCCATGAAACTTGACAATACAAACTCAGATTATATTGAGACAAAAGGTATTGATCACCTTATTGAGTCATTTTTAAAGAAATACAACATTGTCGGGGCATCAGTTGCTATTACTCATCACGAAAAGCTTGTTTACGCTAAAGGATTTGGGTTAGCCAATGACGAAACAGATGAAAATGTCCAACCCGGACATCTCTTTCGTATAGCCAGTATTTCCAAGCTGATTACAGCAGTGGCCATTATGAAGCTTTATGAGCAGGGAATTATTTCCCTGACCGATACAGTATTCGGTCAAAATGGTTTACTGAATGATCCCAGGTTTCTGGAGTTTAAAGATCCATTAATTAGTCAGATAACTGTTGCAAACCTTCTTAATCATACAGCAGGCTGGAACAAAAAACATGGTGACCCGATTTTTAACTCCCCCTATGTTGCCCGGAGAATGAAGTCTGAAAATCCTTCAGATATCGATATGATAATTGAATTTATTCTAAAGGATAAACTTAGCTATGCTCCAGGAAAACGTTATTCCTATTCCAATTTCGGATATGCGGTACTCGGAAGAATTATTGAAAAAGTAACTAAAATGAAATATGAAGACTATGTTATGATCAATATACTTCGTCCGGCTGGAATTTACGATATGCATATTGGCCATAATCTATATCATGAGAAGTTTCCAAATGAGGTAAAATATTTTGAACCTGCCGGCTCTGCTTATGTTATGGCTGTAGATGGCTCAGATAAAATGGTTCCTAAATCGTATGGGGGGAATGATCTGAATTTGCTCGGAGCAGCAGGTGGATGGGTCGCTTCCGCACCTGAATTAGCTAAACTTCTAACTATTTTGGATGGATTCGATTATCAGCCTGATATTCTAAAGAAGGAAACTTTAATGATGATGACTAATCCGGTAATTGCCGGAAACGGACTCTATGGATGGAGAGGAGTTGATAAATACGGAACATGGTGGAGAACAGGTTCATTCTCAGGGACAACAGCTTTAGTGATGCGTCTCGATAATGGGATTAACTGGGTTATCCTGTTGAATACATCTGGTTACAAACGTAACCGGCTTCATAGCAAACTTTCTTATACTATGTTTGCCTCCGTCTATAGGACAAAACAATGGCCCAAAATAAACCTTTTTGAGGTGCAAAATTTATCCTCTAAACCTTCTCTTGGAGGAATTCCCCCTTTAAACCCGCAATTGTAGATTTCCAATCAATTTTGTCCCGATTTTAAACATGTAATAATTTGTCTGCTCAGATTTTAATGCTATTTTTAGCATCTACAAATTGAGAACCTGAATTTAATGGAATTTCAAAGCGCAAATCAGATATTACCTAAGGAACTGCAAAAAATAAAATACGATTTATTTATCCTTGTTGCCGGTTATGAACTAAGAAGCATTTATCTTCCCCAAAATTATGCAATAAAAGCCGATTTGAAGATTGCACTGGCATTTGAAGAGAAACCCGGAAAACTCCAAAGAAAAAATAACGATGCATACCTGCTGGAAAAAGGCTTTAGACTTATTACTCTTTCAGGGGAACAAAACCTCGACCTGGAAACAATTTTCTCAGGAATTTTTAATATCTCCGGTAAAGAGCATTTAAATGTTCTTTTTGATTATTCAAGCATGACAAAGGTCTGGTATTCAGGAATGATAAACTATCTTATCTTTAATACTATAGCATGCAATAATGTTACAGTACATTTTTCTTATACACCGGCCTTGCATAATGAATCAGGTAAATCTGTTGCTGTTAAAATCAATAATCGGTTGTCAAATCCTGGTAAAAATGGATCAGATTCCACCAAACCTGTTGCTCTGATAATCGGATTGGGTCTTGATAAAACTCGTCCGGAATTCATCCGTAAAAATCTTAATCCGGCTGTAACTTATCTCCTTTATGCTGATCCTTCAGATGAGGAGAAATACGTCGAAAGGGTATTAAAAAATAATCAGGAAATAATTGAACAGTCGGAAATCAGAAACCTTATAAGCTTTCCCCTTCATGACCTGGAAAAAACCAATGAAATCATAACAAATCTCTGCCTTAACCTTAGGATGAAATATAATGTCGTAATGGTTCCTGTGGGACCAAAAGTCTTTTCATTACTGGCATTACTTCTTGCATCAAGGTATCCTGATATAAACGTAATCCGGGTCAGTTCCGGGGCTAATGCACCTGCTTTCGAAAGGATTCCTTGCGGTCAACCCCTCATATATTCCGTGGAATTTATTTCGGATGAACTGGATTGTTAAATTTAAGTTTTCTCAGAAAAGTCATTAGGAAATGGTATATTTTCCTGCAATGATTCTCATCTAAACAATTTTAACGCTTTGTTGTTACTTGGCAGTGGATTTTCCACTACTTATTCTTATATTTCAAACTATTTAATTTGTATTTAGATAAGTAAAAATTCATTTTTTGCTATTTTTGCATCCCTAAACTATATTTAAAATGGCACAGTACGAAGTCATAATGCCCAAAATGGGAGAAAGTATTGAAGAAGCAACTATTACCAAATGGTTTATTAAGGTTGGTGATAAAGTTGTAGAAGATGATGTGTTACTTGAAATTGCTACCGATAAGGTTGATTCCGAAATACCCAGTCCGGTTGAAGGTGTAGTGACAAAATTATTATACCAGCAGGATGAAGTGGTTCCGGTTGGCTCTGTAATAGCCATTATCAATCTGGATGTCGACGAAATCCCTGAAGCTGTGACAAAGGAAGCTGTGGCTCCTGTAGTTCCTGCTACAACCATACCCTTACCTTCAGAACCTGATGATTCTGAAGAGCCGGTCGTTTTATCAAAAGAAACCATCACAAGTACTACGGGAAGGTTTTATTCTCCCCTGGTTCGTAAAATCGCTGCTGAAGAAAATATTTCCCAGGCTGTACTTGATACCATTCCCGGAAGTGGGAGAGAAGGCAGAGTTCAGAAACAGGATATTCTTTCGTTCCTCGAAAACAATAAAATCCCGAAAACTGTTGAAAAACCGGTTGCTCAAACTGCTGATAACATCAATTTATCTGTCGAAAAAGGTCAGGCTCCTTCAGAAAAGCCTGCAGCTCCGGTTTCAATAAGCTCAGGTGATGAAATAGTGCAGATGGACAGGATGCGAAAGATAATTGCCGAGCATATGATCAAATCAATTCAGGTCTCAGCTCATGTTACCAATATGCTCGAGGCTGATGTAACCAATGTGGTGAACTGGAGAAATAAAGTTAAAGATGAATTTGAAAAAAGGGAAGGGGATAAAATCACATTCCTTCCTATATTTCTGGAAGCAATCATCAAAGCTCTTAAAGACTACCCCATGATCAATTCCTCAGTCGAGGGAGAAAAAATAATAATTAAAAAACGAATAAACTTAGGCATTGCAGTTGCACTGCCCAATTACAACCTGATAGTTCCTGTGATAAAAAATGCTGATTTTCTTAACCTGGCAGGTCTTACCAAAGAACTTAACCGCCTTGCCAATGCTGCCAGGAACAATAAATTAAAACCCGAAGAAATACAAGATGGTACCTTTACAATTACCAACTTCGGATCTTTTAAGAATTCTATTGGCACCCCAATAATAAATCAACCGCAGGTTGCAATTATTGCGATCGGCAGCATTGAGAAAAAACCAGCTGTTCTCGAAACTCCAATGGGTGATGTAATCGCAATCAGACACAAAATGTTTCTCTCTCTTACTTACGACCACAGGATAATCGATGGCTCACTCGGTGGATTGTACTTAAGGAAGGTTGCCGACTATATAGAAGCTTTTGATACCACCAGAACCATCTGAAAATTTAGAATTAATTAAAATATTTGTCATGATTAAGGGAAGAAAATATCATATTAAACGAACAGATAAAGAAATTCTTAAAAAATGGTATAGCCTTATGACCCTGGGTCGGGCTCTCGACGACAGGGCGCCAAATTACCTCAAACAGGCAATCGGATGGTCCTATCATGCTGCATATGCCGGACACGATGGAATTCAGCTTGCAATTGGACAGACATTCGACAAAGAACACGACCACTTGTTCCCTTATTACCGGGATCTGCTTACAACCCTTTCCGCAGGTCTTACTGCTAATGAAATTGTTCTGAATGGAATCTCTAAAGCTACAGATGTTGCCGGAGGTGGAAGACATATGTCAAACCATTTTGCCAAACCGGAATGGAATATTCATAATTCTTCATCCTGCACCGGTAACCAGCCTCTTCAGGGAGTAGGTACTGCAAGGGCATTTAAAAGATACGGGGTTAAAGGGGTCGTAATTACTTCTCAGGGAGAATCATCTGTGTCCGAAGGTTATGTTTATGAAGCAATTAACGGAGCATCTAATGAAAAACTCCCTGTTTTATTTGTCTTTCAGGATAATGGTTATGGAATCTCTGTTCCGAAAAAAGACCAGACTGCTAACCGGAAAGTTGCTAATAATTTTACCGGTTTTAAAAACCTTAAAATATTACACTGTAATGGAAAAGATGTATTTGATTCAATGAATACTATGGCGGAAGCTAAGGAATACATCGAAACCCATGGTATCCCGGTCATCGTTCATGCAAATTGTGTCAGAATTCATTCACATTCTAACTCCGACCGGCATGAACTCTACCGCGATGATTACGAAATGAATTATGTACTCCAGTATGATCCTCTTGCTAAGTACCGGAGACTTCTTATCCGGTACAAAAGATTTACTGAGGAGGAACTTCTCGAAATCGAAAATCAAACAAAAGAGAGTGTTAAGGAAGCTCACAGGAACGGAATGGCTGCACCAGATCCCGACCCTGAATCGATTTATGATTTTGTGATCCCCGAAGCCTATGTTTCGGAAAAATATCCTGAAGGACTTCATAACTTTCAGGGTCAACCTAAAAAACTTATTGAAGGTTTGAATGAAACTCTTAAAGCCGAATTTCGACATAACCCGGATACATTTATATGGGGTCAGGATATGGCCAATAAAGATAAAGGCGGAATTTTTAACGTAAGTAAAGGAATGCAGCAGGAATTCGGACCCGAAAGAGTCTTTAATGCTCCGATTGCCGAAGATTATATACTGGGAACAGCGAATGGAATGTCGCGCTTTAATCAGAAAATAAGAATTGTTGTTGAAGGCGCAGAATTTGCCGACTACTTCTGGCCGGCAATGGAGCAACTGGTCGATACTTCACATGATTACTGGAGATCAAACGGACAATTTTCACCTAATATCACGGTAAGACTTGCTTCAGGAGGTTATATCGGGGGAGGTCTTTACCACTCACAGACCATCGAAGGTACTTTGACAACATTTCCCGGTATTCGCGTTGTTTATCCATCTTATGCTGATGATGCAGCCGGACTGCTTAGAACCTCAATAAGATCCAAAGGACTTACTATGTTTCTGGAACCTAAAGCCTTGTATAATAGTCCAAAAGCTGCCGCTCCAATTCCTGATGATTTTGAAGTTCCCTTTGGAAAAGCAAGAATAAGAAGAGAAGGGACCGACCTTAGTATGATTACTTATGGGAATACTACACATATGTGCGTCGAAGCCGCGGAAAAAATGGAAAAAGAACATGGATTCAGCGTGGAGGTTCTCGATTTAAGATCCCTTAGCCCACTTGATGAAGACGCGGTAATTGCAACTGCTAAGAAAACCGGCAAGGTATTGGTCGTGCATGAGGATAAAATTTTTGGGGGATTCGGCGGAGAAATTTCCTCCCTGATAACCGAAAAGGCATTTGAATATTTAGATGCACCGGTCAAAAGAGTCGGATCGCCATATACTCCGGTTGGCTTTAACAAAATACTTGAAAAAGCTATTCTTCCAAGTACAGAGAAAATAATTACTGCCGCGATCGAATTGATCAAATATTAATGAATTTAACCATGAAAAAAACTGCAATCATATATAGTTTTAATACCGTGAAAACTGGTAAAATCGCCGAAAAGATTAAAGATGCTTTCGCACCGGATGAAATGGAAATGGTTAACGCGGAGGAAATTGACCAAGAGAAATTTTTATCGTTCGACAACTTAATACTGGGCGTGCCAACCTGGTTCGACGGCGAATTACCCAACTATTGGGATGAATTTGTTCCTGACATGGAAGATCTTGACCTGAAAGGGAAAAAGATCGCCATTTTCGGCCTGGGTGATCAGAAAAACTATGGTGAAAATTTTATCGATGGAGTTGGAATAATGTCTGATATCATTAGTAATTGTGGCGGTACAGTTGTTGGATTTACCTCAACAGAAGGCTATGATTTTGAAGCCTCACGGGCGCAGAGGGGAAACCAGTTCGCCGGACTGGCAATTGATTATGAAAACCAGGGAACTAAAAGCAAAGATAGAATAGCTTCCTGGGTGGAACAACTAAAAAAAGAATTCAGTTAATCGATTCCCTTGATTCTTCTGATTTATATAAGCTGTATGTTGTTAGTTGTTCTATTAAATGAAGTTATCTTTTTCAAGCAACTCTTTGTTTAAAAAAAGATTATTGATATTTGAATAAGTCTCCCACCTGGGTAGATTTAGAGGGGCAAAACTGAAAAATAGTAAACTAATCCACTTGATTTTTTCAATAAACAATAACTTTCATCATCACCCATCTAACATCCTGCAAAATTTCTTAAGGTATAAACGGAGCCGAAACTTACAATTTGTAACATTTTTAGTAAAAATTGCTCCGAAAACTTACAGATTGTAAGTAAACATACATTTTCCTCATAAAAAAAGTACTGTTGTTATCGCATTTTTAAATAATTATTACTTTTTTTGCACCTGTATTTTATTCAACCGGAAATATTGAATGAAAAACTATCCGGTAATTGTGTTTAAATAAATAAAAAAATGGCAAAAGACAGAGTTTATGTTTTCGATACCACCCTTAGGGATGGTGAACAGGTTCCGGGTTGTCAGCTAAATACTGTTGAGAAAATTGAAATCGCAAAAGCATTGGAGGCATTGGGCGTTGATATAATTGAAGCGGGATTTCCTATTTCCAGTCCCGGTGATTTCAACTCTGTTGTTGAAATTTCAAAAGCTGTCACAAGTCCCGTGATCTGCGCACTTACCCGTGCTGTAAAGAAAGATATTGAAGTAGCTGCTGAAGCTTTAAAATATGCGAAGAGAGGGAGAATTCATACCGGAATAGGAACTTCTTATTATCATATTTATCATAAGTTATTGAGTACACCGGAAGGTATTATTGAACGCGCTATTGAAGCGGTTAAATATGCCAGGAATTTCGTTGAAGATGTTGAATTCTATGCCGAGGATGCCGGTCGTACTGATAATAAATTCCTGGCTACTGTTGTTCAGGAAGTAATCCGGGCCGGAGCAACTGTTATTAATATCCCCGACACAACAGGATATACTTTACCGGAAGAATTTGGTAAAAAAATCAAATATCTTAAAGATAATGTCGAGGGAATTGAAGACGTGATTATCGCTACTCATTGTCACAACGATTTGGGAATGGCAACCGCAAATACTATTTCAGGTGTAATTAATGGTGCCAGACAGGTTGAAGTAACTATTAATGGTATCGGAGAGAGAGCCGGAAACACCTCCCTCGAAGAAGTGGTAATGATCTTGAAAAGTCGAAAACATCTCGATTTATACACAGAGATAAATACAAAAAGGATATATAAAACCAGCAGGCTGATATCCACTCTGATGCGAATGCCTGTTCAGCCCAACAAAGCTATCGTGGGACGAAACGCCTTTGCTCATTCATCGGGTATTCACCAGGATGGGGTACTTAAAAACCGGGAAAATTACGAAATTATTGATCCGAAATCTGTGGGTGTTAATGAATCAGGAATTATCCTTACCGCTCGGAGCGGTCGCGCTGCGCTGAAACACCGCCTTGAGCGCCTTGGATATAAATTCAGTAAAGAAAAACTGGAAAATATTTATGAGCAGTTTATAACTTTGGCCGACAGCAAGAAAGACATAACTGATGATGACCTCAAAATCCTGGCCGGTAAAGAGGTCAAAGCCGAGGAATTACCTATTTCCCTGATTGCTCTGCAGGTTCTTTCAGGTAAAGGTACAGTCCCTATGGCCACGGTCACACTAAATATCCTGGGTGAAAAACACACGGCCAGTGCTACAGGTAATGGTCCGATTGATGCCGCGTTTTCTGCCGTCAGACAAATAGTTACAAAAAAAGCAAAGCTTGAGGAATTTCTTATACAGGCAATCACCCGCGGAAGCGATGACCTTGGAAAAGTACATGTACAGGTTGAAAATAAAGGTGTTATGTATTATGGCTTTTCTGCAAGCACCGATATTATTACTGCATCCGTCGAAGCTTTTATCGATGCCCTGAGCCAGGTAAAGTAGCTTTAAACAACATAATTCCCCGGGAGAAAATCCCAATACCACTAGCTATATCCATTCAGCTCCGGAGGGCTTGAACATGCAAAAAACTACTCCGGTAAAGATTATTCGATCCAAAAAATTTTAAACATTTTTTAACATTTTATGTTGAATAGATACATGATTGCGTTTGTCTAATCTCGTAGTCACTAAATTTTATCCAATAAAATGAAACCCTTAATTCTTTTTTCAATATTGCTTTTATTCGTATTAACTTTAAGCGCCCAGCCTTCAGTTCCTGCTTATCCTCCAGGTGAAATACCAAAGGATGGCTCTATAAAAGGGAAAATAATTGATTCAGGAGTGTCTAAACCAATGGAGTTTACCAGTATTGCCTTATACAACGCTTCCGATTCATCTCTTATTACAGGAACCATTTCTTCAAATGATGGAACTTTTTATTTAAAAAATATTCCATTTGGTAACTATTACCTGATTGCAAATTTCATGGGATATGAAAAGTCCTCAGTTAATGAAATTGTTTTATCTGATGTAAATCATACCACTGATGTTGGAGTTATTAATCTTAATCCTGCACCCCAAAATCTTGAGGAAATTGAAGTTGTTGCAACCCAGAACCGTGTTGAATATAAAATTGACAGGAAAGTCATTAATGTATCCCAGGATCTGAATGCAGCCGGTGGTACAGCAGCGGATGTTCTCCAAAACACACCTTCTGTAACGGTAGATATTGACGGAAACGTCAGTCTCCGGGGGAGTAGTAATTTTACCGTTCTTATTGATGGTAAACCGTCTCCCCTGGCAGGTAACGATGCTCTGCAGCAAATACCTGCTACATCTATTCAGAATATAGAAATAATTACCAACCCAACCGCAAAATTTGACCCGGATGGAATGGCCGGAATTATTAATATAGTGACTAAGAAAAATTCTCTGCTGGGATTATCCGGCATTTTTAATACCACTCTCGGAACGGGTGATAAATACTCCGGAGACTTTATCCTGAGCTATAAATCAAAAAAATACAACGTTTTCGGGGGATTGGATTACCGTAATAATAAATATGCAGGTTCAATTTATTCAATACGTGAAATGAATCCTGATGATCCATTATCTAAAATTATACTTATTGATGGTAGCAGGGATCATATCCGTAAGGGAATGGCTTTTAAATCGGGTGTGGATTTCTATCTGAATGAAAAGTCAACCCTTTCTTTATCAGCCGACATAGGAAACAGGGGATCAGGTTCCGAAATGATTGCAAAAATGCATGCATATACATCACCTGTATCATATGATACCTTTAATATATCTGAAGGTAATGGTTCGCGCGGAGGAGAATACTATTCTCTTAATGTAAATTACTCTAAAAAATTTGATAACCCCCGTCATGAAATTTTAGCGTCCTTCTCATACCAGGGTGAAAACAGCGAAGATACGGATGAAGAAAGCGAATTCCGTGCAGATCCGTTTTATCAGATTCTGGATTTCCCTGCCACAAGAATCAGATCCAATGAATTAGGCAAAGAGCATGAATTCAGAGCAAAAGTCGATTATACCAGACCTGTTTCTGAAAATGGTATTCTTGAAACAGGTTACCAGATGCGTCTGGATAAAGAAAATGAAGATTATCTTTTTGAAAACTTCGACCCTGATACCGATAACTGGCTTAACAATCCATTGTATTCCAGTGGCTTTTATTTCTATCGTAACATTCAGTCCCTTTATGGTACATATTCTGATAAGCTGGGAAAATTTGAGTATAAACTGGGTTTAAGAGGTGAGCTTACTGATCGTAGTATCAGAAAGGATTTGGATTCTGATCCGTATTCTCTAAATCGTATTGACTTTTTCCCGAGTCTGCACCTAAGCAGGCAGCTCAGTGGTCAGCAACAATTACTAACATCCTATAGCAGAAGAATCAACCGCCCGGGTGGCTGGGACCTGGAACCTTTCCGCTCATACATGAATTCGTACACTCTTCGTGAAGGAAATCCTGATTTGCAGCCGGAATATGTAAACTCCCTTGAATTAAGCTATCAGAAAACTTTTGGTAAATCATTTTTTGTTGTGGAATCGTATTACAGGAATACTCAGAACCTGATTACCCGTATGATATACCAGGATCCGACTCTTCCTGATGTTCTAATTATGACATCAAAAAATATCAATAACGATAATTCCCTGGGTGGGGAGTTTATGCTGAATCTTTCAGTTAAAAAATGGCTGAACCTTAATACCAGCGTCAATATTTACAAATACTGGCTTGAAGGTACTATTGATGGTGAAAATATTGATAAAAACTCGAATAACTGGGATACCCGTCTCAATGCATCCTTTTTCCTTTCAACTAAATCCAGAATACAGTCTATCCTGATGTATAATGGACCTTCAGTAACAGCACAGGGAAACAGGGGTTCATTCTATTTCGTTAACCTTGCTTATCGTCAGGACTTTCTGGATAGAAAACTTTCTGCTACACTTTCCGTTCAGGACATTTTCGGCACAATGAGACATGAATTCAGTTCCAATAGTTCCGGTTTAAACAGTTTGGTTCGCTTTGAAAGGGAACATCAGGTTGTTACTCTTACTCTGAGCTACAAACTAAATAATTTCAAAAATCAAAATCGAAATACTGAAGGATCTGAAATGAATATGGAGGATGCCTCCGGGGGGTTTTAGATAATAAACTAAGGTGCGTCTGCGCTTAAAATAAAAATTAAGCGCAGATCCGCCTAAGGCGGATCGCAATGGCGCAGTTTAAAAACGCGGTTTTGCATTTTTAATTACTGCCTTGTTGTTAAAAAATATAAGCCGCGCTTTAACCGTGCCTTTGCGGTGCCGAGGAGTGGCATCTGCGCTTAATTTTTCCGGTTGATAACTATTTAAGCGTGTTAGCCATCAGGCGTACCTGCGCTTAATCTTTCTCGTTATAAAATTTTGTAATTCCTTAAGATACCCGAATCATTTATGGCACTAATTTTGAAACACTAAAAAATCTTAGTACAGACTGATCTATTAAATAAAAAATGCGAATTCCGTTTCTTCTTACCCTATTATTTTTGTGCTCTTTTTCATATGGGATATCTGCAACCGACCCGGAGCCACAGAAATCCTATTCTATTTCCGGACATGTCACCGATGCGTCCACAGGTGAAGTTCTTATTGCCGCAAACGTGTATATCAGGGAGTTAGGAACCGGATCCATTACAAATCCTTATGGCTACTATTCCATAAGCCTTATTTCAGGAAGCTACAGCATCGGTGTTTCCTATATCGGATACAATAATTTTGAACAAAAAATAAGCCTCAGCGGTGACATGGTTCTTAATATTGAACTGAAACCGGAAGCAAAGCAACTTGAGGAAGTGACCATCAGCAGCGTCAAGAAGAACAATAATGTCAGTTCCCTCGAAATGGGAACTACTTCGCTTCCTATATTGTCTATTCGTAAAATCCCCGCTTTCATGGGTGAAGTAGATGTGATCAAAGCGATTCAGCTCCTGCCTGGTGTTACAACCACAGCCGAAGGGTCCTCCGGATTCAGTGTAAGAGGAGGAGCCAGCGATCAAAACCTCATTCTGCTTGATGAAGCAACTGTTTATAATGCTTCTCATCTCATGGGATTTTTCTCCATCTTTAATAATGATGCAATAAAGGATGCCAAACTTTACAAGGGAGATATCCCGGCAAGCAGTGGCGGACGGCTTTCTTCACTCCTTGAAGTACGCATGAAAGACGGTAACTCAAAAAACTTCTCTGCCACAGGAGGTATTGGTTCAATATCCAGTCGTCTAACTGTGGAAGGACCTGTTTTCAAAGACAAAACATCATTCATAGTTGCCGGCAGACGAACTTATGCCGATGTTTTTCTCCCTCTGGCAAAGAATAAGGACATCAGAAATAACCAGTTATATTTTTATGACCTGAATGCAAAAATAAATCATATAATTAACGATAATAACCGCATTTTCATATCCGGTTATTTTGGAAGAGATGTGTTTAAAAACGAGTTCGCGGGAATCGATTTTGGGAACAATACGGTTACCATGCGCTGGAACCATCTTTTTAGCAGTCGCCTCTTTAGCAATTTCAGCTTTATTCGCTCTGACTACGACTATAAATTAGGAACTCCTGAAGGCCGTCCGGACGCTTTTGAATGGAAATCAAACCTGGAAGATCATAGCGTGAAAGCAGACTTCACGTATTACGCAAATCCGGTGAGTACCATGAAATTCGGAGCTATCACAACCTATCACCATTTTCTTCCGGGAACTGCCAGGGGAACAGGCTCTGAATCAGTCTTTTCAAAATTCGTCCTGCCGGATAATTTCGCCCTGGAACATGGTATTTATACTCTTTCAGAAAATAAGATTGGCAGAAACCTTTCTGTTAAATACGGTATCCGGCTTTCCGGTTTTCAAAACGTCGGAAAAGCAACTGTTTATAATTTTGATGAAGAATATATTTCGGTCGATTCAACTGTTTATCAATCTCTTGATTTTTATAATACTTTCTGGGGACTTGAACCAAGACTTGGAATTACCTATATGCTTGGCGAATATACCTCTGCTAAAGCATCTTACGCACGCACAAGGCAATATATCCAGCTTGCACAGAATTCAACCGCGGGAACGCCTTTGGATATCTGGTTTTCCGCCGGCAAAAACATTAAACCCCAGGTTTCAGATCAGATCTCAATTGGAATATTCCGGAATTTTAAAGATAATACCATCGAAACTTCCATAGAGGGATATTATAAAGAAATGACCAACACCATCGACTTTAAGGATCATGCTGCTTTGCTGCTCAATCCGAAACTGGAAGGCGAAACCAGAATAGGAGAGGCCTGGTCTGCGGGACTGGAGTTCCTGATCAGGCTTGATCTTCGTAAACTGAACGGATGGGTCAGCTATACATTATCAAAAACCGAACGGACTATTCCAGGCATAAACAATGGTAATCCATATCCGGCTCCTTACGATAAACCCCATAACCTGTCAATTGTATTGAATTACCCGATTACAAAAGATCTCCAGATCGGAGCAAACTGGATATACTCTACCGGCAACCCGGTAACTTTTCCCACAGGACGATTTGAGCTGATGGGGGCTGTTCTTCCGATATACAGCGATAGGAATGCGTATCGTATGCCAGATTATCACCGTCTGGATGTGGCCCTTACCTATGCCCGGCCTCCTAAAGAAGGAAGAAAATGGCAGAGTGAATGGAATCTGTCGGTTTATAATGCTTATGCGCGGCATAATGCATGGTCAATAAATTTTGTGCAAGATGAAACCGACCCAACCATTACCCGGGCAGAGTTAACATACCTGTTTTCGATTATTCCCTCAATAACATATAATTTTAGAATATTGTCCGGCAAATAATTATGAGAGAAATTTCAAAATTAAGAAAGAGTAAAGCGCGGTGGCCCGCAAAAATGGCCGCGAGCTTGAGGGCCCTGTGGGTAAAGGCCGGGATGATTTTTGCTTGATTTTTTTGTTTACTTTTTTCATCAAGAACCGACTGAAAGGAGTTCGCAAACACAATTGAAATAAAAACGTTGTGAGCAAAAAAAGTAAATGCCCGTCCGGCATTAGGACATTAAAAAAAAGATATAGTGATAATTGTTTTACAGTAGTTGTAAAATTTAGATATATAGGAATCTTAAATTTTAACCTAAATAAAAGATAATTATAAGTCTTAGGAAAATGAAAATTAATATGTTAAACCGCTTTATACTTTTTTCCGCTTTATTAGCAGGAATATCCTCCTGCACAGAAGTTATAGATATTGAACTTGAAAACAGCTATGCCCGACTGATTGTCTTTGGTGAGATTTCTACCGATACTACCAGACATACCATTAGGTTAACCCGTTCAGCCGATTATTTTTACAATCTGCCTGCTGAAGGAGTCTCCGGTGCCATAGTACGGATTTATGATGGGGTGAGCGAAATCCAGCTTGTTGAAAATGAGTTGGAACCCGGTTCTTACCTTACAGACGAAGACTACTACGGTGTTCCCGGAAGATCCTATTCGCTTACTATACATAATGTCGATATCAACAAGGATGGGGCGATTGAAACCTATTCGGCAACCTCCTCCTTACCATTCCTGGCTGAACCCGATAGTATCCGGCTCAATTATGCCCGTTATCCCTTTTTCCAGGGAAATGAGATCCTTCTGTTCGCAAGAGATCCGGCTGAAACAGAAGATTTTTATGCCTTTAAAGTCTTAAAAAACGGTATTCAGCAAATCGACTCCCTTCCTGAAATAATTGTTCAGAGTGACATACTTTTTAACGGGAATTATACCAACGGTATATCGGTTCAATATCTCGATGACGACAAACCCGGCGAAAAAGTTTTCCCGGGCGACACCATTGTTTTTGAGATGTACGGCATAACAGCCGATTATTACAATTTCATCATCCAGGCCCAGACCGCACTCTTCGGCTCAAATCCACTATTCAGTGGTCCGCCGGCAAATGTTTCCACCAACCTGACTAATGGGGCAGTTGGGTTTTTTGCGGGGGTGAATGTGAGAAGGGTTGGGGTTGTGGCACCCTGATCTTATTAAATCCTCTATTTTCTGAAAACTGTTTACAAGCTGAACTTGATGTAAAAATCAGGCATATCAAAAAGCATGTATGTTGAAAACCCACAATTTTTCCAAACGCAATTTGTTCCGATTTATCGGGAAACCAATTAAAACAAAATCAAATACATGTGGGTTTCAATCATCCCACTGAAATCAATTTTGTTATGATGGAAATTTATTACCTTTGGGAAATATGATGACTAAAGACGATCATATTATGGTTACTAGAAAAAGTGCAATAGAAACCTCCAAATCATTTATTGATGATTGTCAGGCTAATGGATTAACTTTCTACAAAGTACTTTTATTTGGTTCCGCAGCAAAAAACAAGACCCATGAATGGTCTGATATTGACTTATTGTTAATTTCAGATCAATTTGGTGATAATGTCTTTGAGAATTTAAAGCTTTATTCCAAAATAAACATTAAGTATCCAATTATTGAAACGCACCCTTATCCAACGAAGTATTTTATCGAAGGTGATAATTTCCTTAGTGAAATAGCTAAAGGAAGCATCGAAATATCATAAATCCCTATCATACAAATGTTTTGGTTAATAGACTATTGTTCAGCGGTCCCACGGCAAACGTAACCACCAATCTGACTAATGGGGCAGTTGGTTTTATTGCCGGGGTGAATGATAGTATCAATCGAAACCTTTAACTTACCTACTATGCAACGCTATATTGAACAACTTATTAGCGACCTATGCCAGGCAAGATCGAAAATGATTCCACCACATAAAATCTGGATGGAGTCAGAAAGTGATCCGGATGATGAACTGGAGCTGGAAGATATGTCACACGTTGAAAAGTTCATTTATGGTGAAAAGAATCCTATTTCAGAAATAACCGGAATTGCCACAGAGCTATTTCCACCTGAAGAAAAATTAGACCAGGGGCAACAAGCTCTTTTGGCTAGCGAGATGGAAGAACTATTGATTTTTTTTCACTTTTATCTCGATTTCCCAAAAAACTACCCGCCCCATTTGCGATATGCCTTTATCCGAAAGTTATGGGATGAAGAACATGTAGCTTTATCTTTCGGTGAAAATCATATTGAGTTTTGTGATTATAATCAGGAACAATGTCCATTTCCCGGGTTTTGCAACATTTGCGAAGAAATCAATAATGATAAAATAAATGATCCGGAACAGGGTAATTTTTCATTTGAAACTGATGATGATGGGGAAAACCTTCCGTTTTGATTTATTAAAAATTCCACTCCCATGCGCCCAACCACCCCTCACCTAATAGTAATTTTCGGAGCCTCCGGCGACCTGACCCGCCGAAAACTCATTCCGGCCCTTTTTGATATAATGAAGCAAAACCTTATGCCCGATAATTTTGCTGTATTAGGTGTCGGCCGTACCGAAATGTACGATGACAGCTTCAGGGATGCTATGAAAACTGCCATTTCGGACGTTTCTGAAGTTCAAACTGCAAAGGATAAAGCAGCGCTGGAAAAGTTTCTTTCTTTACTGTTTTATTCTGCCATCGATACTTTTAAACCTGGAGTATATTCAGCCTTAAAATTGAAAATCAATAAACTGAATTCGGAACTTAAATTAGACGATAATATCATTTTCTACCTGGCAACACCCCCGCTCCTTTATGATAAAATTCCCTCTTTCCTTGCAAAACAAGGGCTAAACCGCAAAACGCACAAACTTATCATTGAAAAGCCCTTTGGGAGCGATCTTAACTCAGCCCGGAAATTAAATCAGGATCTTCTGAATTACTTTACAGAAGACCAGATTTACAGAATTGATCATTACCTCGGGAAAGAAACGGTTCAGAACATACTGGTGACAAGGTTCTCCAACCATATCTTCGAACCTGTATGGAACCGTAATTTCATCCACCATGTTGAGATTACGAGTGCAGAATCCCTCGGCGTTGAAAAACGGGGTGGTTATTATGATAATTCCGGGGCCATGAAGGATATGATTCAGAATCATTTGCTTCAGCTTGTTGGACTGATAGCTATGGAGCCTCCAATCCTGGCCGATTCTGTTAACATCCGCAACGAAACCCTTAAAGTATTTAAATCTTTAAGACCCTTGAGTCGTGAAGATATCAGGAAAAATGTCATCCGCGGACAATATCTCCATTCAACCATAAACGGAGAGAAAGTTTTATCATACAGGGAGGAAGAAGGAGTGAGGCCGGATTCAAAAACGGAGACTTATGCTGCCATGAAGTTTTTTATCGACAACTGGCGCTGGAGTGGGGTTCCTTTTTACGTTAGGACAGGGAAACGGCTTCCTACGCGTGTTTCCGAGGTGGTTATCCACTATAAACAAACACCGCATCATTTGTTTTGTAACACTCTTGGCCTTCCTAATGATTCAAATCAGCTGGTTATCAGGATTCAGCCTGATGAAGGTTTACTTATGAAATTCGGAATGAAAGTTCCCGGCGCCGGATTTACAGTTCAGAATGTTAATATGGATTTTCATTATTCCTCCCTTACAGATAAGAAAATACCTGATGCATATGAACGACTCCTTCTCGACTGTATGCTTAACGACTCAACTCTTTACGCCCGTGGTGATGCTGCCGAAACAACCTGGGAGTTTATTAATCCTGTATTGGAAGCATGGAAGGAAGAACACGATATTCCTCTATACGGTTACCCGTCAGGTACCTGGGGTCCCGATATAGCCGATTCCCTTATAGAAGAGCCATGGTTGAAATGGCGATATCCATGTAAAAATTTAACCAACGATGGAATCTACTGTGAACTCTGATAATAAATCCGGAATTTCAATTTTTAAAAGTATTGAAGAGATGTCCGGAGCAATCTTCGACTTTCTTGTTGATGAATTTACCCTCGCTCTTTCAGAGCAGAGAAACTACCACCTTGCGCTTTCGGGTGGAAGTACACCGGTTAAAATTTTTCAGCGACTTTCACGATTGCCACTGGCAAAAATGAAATGGAATTTTCTACATGTTTACTGGGGAGATGAGCGTTGCGTACCTCCAAATGACACTGAAAGTAATTATGGGAATATGTGGAACGCTATTTTACGCTATATGAATATTCCTGGGGAGAATATTCACAGAATTCATGGCGAGAATGATCCGGAATTGGAAAGTAAACGATATTCTGAGGTATTAATGAATCATGTTCCTTCATTAAACGGATTTCCACGGTTCGACCTGATTCTCCTGGGAGTGGGAGAGGACGGTCACACGGCATCCATATTCCCTGGTGCTCCTGAGCTTTTCGACACCAACCCGTTATGCTATGTGGCAACACATCCCCAAACAAATCAAAAAAGGATTACTTTATCCCTTAAGTTGCTGAATAACTCTGGAACTGCAATCTTCATAGCAACCGGAAATTCAAAAGCTGGTGTTCTAAAGAAAATTATTAATAAAGAAGAGGGATTCCAAAACTTTCCTGCTGCTTATGTCAGACCCGAAAATGGTGAATTGAAATGGTTTTTGGATGTTGATGCAGCAAAAGAAATTTGAAGACTATGTCATTTTTTATAATGGTATCTGCAGCTATAAATCAATAATTCAATATCAATCACTTGATAGACTAATCGATGTTCTCTATCAATCCTTCGTCACCCTGTCACCCTTCCACATGTAAATAGAAAAAGCGAGAGCCTCTCCAACTCCCGCTTTTCACTACTTAAATAATCCTCTTTTTAATTCGCAATCACTGTTTTATACCTGTGGTAACATGAACTTCCTTAAAAATATACCTCAATCTGACTTCTCTTCTTAACTAGCATCTCTGGCCTGTTGTCCCACATACTAACCAATCCTGTAACTGCTATATTTCTGTTAACAAAATATCTTTCTGGACGGTAGCTGTATCTTCTTGCCGTTTTACCTGTAATTATTACGCTGAAATCCTGGTAAGGATAAGGTTCTCCAAAGAACAGATAGTATTCATCAGTTTTTCTCTCATACCATACATCAGATACTCTTCCGTAAATTCTTGCTATTTCTCCAATATACCTGTCAGCATCGTAAGCAGAAATAGTATGTATTCTGTAACCATAAGGATAATACCAGTAATCATAGTGCGGGTACAAATAACTGTATTCATTGTACATATGAACGTCCCATATAATCTCTACTCTGCGGGGTTCTGCATAAGGATAATAATTTCTGCGATATTCAATCGGACGATGAACAAAGGTGGTTGATTGATTTACCGTTCTTACTGTACGGGGACGTTCAGGTGTCCTGTATGCCTGTCTTTTTTCAACATATACCTGCTCTGTCCTGGGAACATATTCCCTCTTTCTTTCAACATTAACCTCTCGCGTATTCCCGGTCGATCTGTCTCCGGTCTGGGGACGAACCGTTTCAGATGTTCTTCTACCAGCTTCTCTGCCATTATTTGTTGTGCTTCCGGTTGGTCTTTGACGGTCCTGGCTAACTGTTGTTGAAGTGCGGGGACGCTCTTCAGTGGTCCGGGTAATCGTCTCACTATTGTTTGTATTTGGAGCGGAATAACTGTTTTCTTCTGTCCTGGTTTCAACAGTACGCGTCGTCGTGGTTGTCCTTACCGCCGGCGTTTCACGATTTCTCGATTCGTTGTAAACCGGTTCAGGTCTTCTTTCAGCAGGAGTAGTTCTTGCCGGAGCTTCTTCCCACCTTTCAGTATTAGTATTAGTTCTTACAGGAGCAGTTTCCCTGTTGGGTGATTCATTATTTGAAGGAGCAACTTCTCTTGTGCGGGTTTCAGAATTTACCGAGGTGGATTTATTCTCTTCAACAGTACTTTTAGTTGTTGATGCCGGAGCGGTCCTGCCACCCCTGTCAGTGGTCTGCGCGGTTAATCCCAACGCAGACACTAACAATGCGGATATGATTATGTACCTTTTCATGACTTCAGGTTTTGGTTTATGATAATTTATTTATGTGTATCCAAAATCCAGGCCAAAACCGAAGAAAACTGAAAAAACTTTCCTGTCAGGGCTGAAAGCCCGACATATACTAACACAGGGCATCGCTCTGTGACTACCCAGGGCTGAAAGCCCTACACAACATAACACAGGGCATCGCCCTGTGAGAGCGCCCAGTGAAACTAAAGGGCTGAAAGCCCTACACAACATAACACAGGGCAACCCCCTGTGAGAGCGCCCAATGAAACTAAAGGGCTGAAAGCCCGACACAACATAACACAGGGCAACCCCCTGTGAGAGCGCCCAATGAAACTAAAGGGCTGAAAGCCCGACACAACATAACACAGGGCAACCCCCTGTGAGAGCGCCCAATGAAACTAAAGGGCTGAAAGCCCGACACAACATAACA
>CAYGFI010000026.1:0-9435 GCA_964349045.1 uncultured Chitinophaga sp. | reverse complement strand
AGGGCTGAAAGCCCGACACAACATAACACAGGGCAACGCCCTGTGAGAGCGCCCAATGAAACTAAAGGGCTGAAAGCCCTACACAACATAACACAGGGCATCGCCCTGTGAGAGCGCCCGATGAAACTAAAGGGCTGAAAGCCGTACACAACATAACACAGGGCAACGCCCTGTGCTGGGCAGCTCCATGTGCCACTCAGGACTTCCTGGAAACCCCAATCTCATTCAATATCAACGCATAAGGATAAATCTTGCAAGCAACGCAAAATCCAAATGCGGATTCAAGGAAACTGAAAAAAACCAGGATGCCGGCTGTTGTAAAGGAAGCAACAGGTAGATTGAAAAACAAGAAAACGAGTGAGATAATCGTTAGAAGTAAACCAATTTGTGCAGCAAAAATTTTTGGTCCTGCATTTATAAAAACTTTCTTCACTTTAAAATTATCAAGTATTATTGAGTTGATTTTTATTACAGGGCTGAGCCTTCCTTCTGAAATTAACCTGAAACTGAAATCTGTCAGTAAAGCGAATAAAAACCAGTAACTCCCGGATAACATAAACAATATACCCAACACAAAAGTAATTGAAGCACTCAACCGGGAAACATTTTCATTTATATTTCGTTCAGAAATGGGACAAATCTTTACCATAAGATTTAAATATTAATCTGCAAAAATAACAGAATCGAATGATAAGAAATTTATTTTTTAGCCTTTTAGCTTTTATTTAACAAAAAAGGCTGCAAAACAGATGCAGCCTTTTTTGTTAATAAGTGTAACACAGTGTTTCTAAAGTTTATTAGGTTTTTTGCCTTGTCTCCAATGCTCTTCAATTTTTTCCAGTGTAACATTTTTGGTTTCCGGAATGTAGAAATATCCCCATATTATTCCAAGTATTCCAACAAGTGCATACAGGAAGAATGCCCCGGCCGGATTGCCAAGATCTTCCCCTTTAAGCATAATTGCAGTGCCTGGCATAGTTAAACCTTTAACAATTTTGAAAAAAGTGAAGGCAACAACACCATTAAATAGCCAGTTGGAAAGCGCTCCAATGCTTGAACCGATACCCCTGACACTTAACGGGAATATTTCTGAGATTATCAACCATCCGAGAGGCCCAAGACTGATCGCAAAGAAAGCAATATATACCCATACCAGGGATATTGTAACCCATTTAATTGAATCACCAAGGGTAGCCTGAAGTGCAAAACAGGTTCCCATTGCAACAAGAGCAACCACGATTCCCGTTAATCCGATAAAATATAGCTTTCTGCGGCCAAGTCTGTCTATCATGAATAACGAAAGGATAGTAAACGCAACATTTACCACTCCAACGCTCACTGAAGCCCAAACAGCGGCCTGTGCATCTGCAAATCCCGACATAAGGAATATTTTTGGACTATAATATATTATGGTATTTATTCCGGTAAACTGCTGGACAAACATTATACCTATTGCAATAATAAGGGGAACCCTCAGCCATTTTTTGAAAATCAGTTTCCATGATACTTTATTTTTTTTATCATCTTCCAGGTCGGATTTCATTTTTGATATCACCTCTTCTACCAGTTGAGGTTCTTCAACTTTTTCCAAT
The DNA here is from genome assembly GCA_964349045.1 of uncultured Chitinophaga sp. Classification (GTDB taxonomy): domain Bacteria; phylum Bacteroidota; class Bacteroidia; order Bacteroidales; genus JACJXF01. The sequence goes on along the minus strand of CAYGFI010000026.1, from coordinate 7,843 downwards.
ACTTCACGACATTTATCCTCCTGACCTTTGCTGATCAGCCATCTGGGAGTTTCTGGCAGGAAAACCATTCCCACAAACATTATTATGGCAGGAATTACCCCAACATAAAACATAGGTCTCCAGCAACTTGTGTATGCCGGATCTCCGTCGGGTACTGCAAACATAGAATCGCTCAGATAAGAAACCATAATTCCAATGGTAATCAGTAACTGAAACATCGATACCATTGTTCCCCGCGTTTTTGTTGGTGATATCTCTGCAATGTACAAGGGTACGGCAAAAGAAGAAACACCAATAGCAATACCAAGAAAAAGTCGGGCAAATACTAACATCAAAGCAGATTGTGCAGCCCCGGACCATACAGCTCCTATTGCGAAAATGACAGCTGATGCAAGAATAACTTTCTTTCGTCCGATAACATCTGCAAGTCTGCCACTGAACATTGCTCCGATAACCGCTCCAACCAATCCGGCAGTGGTAATAATTTCTATCCAGCTATCAGTTATACCAAATGCTTTTTGAAAAAACGGGATTGCTCCTGAAATTACTCCCGTATCGAAACCAAACAGCAATCCACCGGTTGCTGCAATGGCGGCTATTACGACGACTAATGCCTTGTTTTGTTTAACGTTTTCTTTTACCATGGTTAGTTTTTTAAATGTAAATGTTTTGGGCCTCTAAGATAATAACATCATGGAATTAAAAATTATTCCTGCTAAAAAAAATGCAAATTTTCCAATGTATATTGATAAATACATGAATATTGTAATCTATCTGAAACAATTCAGAAATGGAATAAATTTGCCATAGATTGCTCAGATTTCATTTGTTTTGGATAGTATGTCAGTTTAATTCGCATCGCCTGGTGCGTAAATTATAAATCAAATCTTATTATTGGATTTAACATCCTTGTTAAACATTTTGGAATAATATTTGTTAATTAAATATTAATGTGTCCGTTTCTTTAAAACTTCTAAATTTGGATTTTTTATTTAATTAATAATCAATTACATGGGTAAAATATTTCTCAGTCTTTTCGTCTTATTTTCAGTTGTCACAGTTTCTGCACAGGAAACATTTACTGTAACGGCTTCCGGAGTTGTTTTTACTCCTGCGATAATAAATGCAAAAATAGGAGATAAGATTACTTTCTCTGTCGGCGCTAGTCATCCTGTTTTACAGGTTTCTGAAGCATCATACAACTCAAATTCCAATTCGGCTCTTTCAGGCGGTTTTTCATTTCCTTCAGGATCGGGAACTGTTACCGCAGCTGAACCAGGAACAATTTACTACATTTGCACTTTTCATATTTCCTCCGGAATGAAAGGTAAAATTGAGATTTCAGAATCTACAAATATTCAAAAGCAGGGATCTTTTTCAGAATTTGATATCTTTCCAAACCCAGTCGTTGAAACGATTAATGTTAAAAACCCGGGTAACTCAAATCCCATTGCCATTAATATTTATGATATCTCTGGAAAAAAAATATTGAAATCGGATGACTACAAACCTCAGGAAGGAAATACTTCACTTAATATCAAGGATCTGAGAAAAGGGATATATTTTATTTCAGTATCATATCCCGATAAAACTTATACCAGAAAATTCTTAAAACTATAATTAATATCAGGTTCATATCCTATTCCGATACATCGGAACCATCAAATTAAATCGTTTCACTAAACACCTCAGCGAAATAAACATATAATTCTGCGTCTTTCCATCCGTCTGGACCTATTCCGGCCTTATCGCTCGAACATTTGCTTACAAAAGTTTCTATATCCCAACCAGTTTCCAGAATTACCTGTGGTAGAAATGTTCCACTTCGGTTTCCACTTTTAATATAAATACCATGCTTTCCTCTTTCAATTTCCGAAAGCGAATAAATCCTTTTCAGGGGAGATAAAACGGATATCTCAATTACAATATCATCCATCTCACTTTTTTTAACAGGACTAAACCGGTAATCCCGGCTGGCAGCTGATATGGCAAGATCCCGAATCAGATGGTGTAAGGGAATTTCACTAATTATTCGACCCAGGCACCCTCTTAATTCTCCTTTTTTAGAGTGAATACTGACAAAAGCGCCAAGCTTAGCTGATAACCAATCATTTAATTCTATATGTTCCTCCTCTAAATCAATGGAAAATAAGCTAAGAATTGAATTTCTCGCAAGTCTCAATAAAATTTTCCTGTCAGACAATTCTGGCTTATGCTCATTCGAACCTGGCAACTGAACAATCCGATTGTTTTTCATTTTGTCGAATGTCACATATAAAAAAGTATCGAAATATAGTCTACAACAGATAAAGAGGGGTGAACCTCCCCGGAATGGCCCCTTGCAAGAATAACGGGTATAGAATCAGGATAAAGTTGGTTTAACGTGTTGCACAAAACCATAATCGGACCATACCCGCAAACGGAAAGATCATGATCAGCAACTTCCTTGTAAATACCCTTCACGTCTTTATTTAAGATGCAATCAACCACCTTCTGATCCATTTTTTTTCCTGCATCCGGAGTTACATAATGTGAAAAATCAGAAGAAGCAATCAAGACTGTTTTTTTATTGCTAAGTTCTGTCGCTTTTATTATTGCATTACTTATTTCAAGGGCAGAATTTATATTCTGCTTTGCCATGCCAATAGAAACAAATGAAATTTCATTCCCGCAATATTTCTGAATAAACGGAAGAATTACCTCAGAGGAATGCTCAAATCTGTGCATCTCCCTTGAAACTGGTATTCCCATAGCTTTGATAAACTCAGTATCAACTCTTACATTTCCAAAAGGAGTATTCCAATAATCACTCCCTTCCGCTGCAAAATCAATATCCCCACCGTGATGCAGGGGATGAACAACAATCCATGTATCAAAAACCTGTTTCGAACGTTTTAATATTTCAAAGAAATGAAGTGTTTGGTATCCTGAGTAAATATGTCCGGCATGTGGCAAAACGGCGCCTAAAATTTTCCTTTCCGAAAGTGAATAGTCAATTTTTGACTTTTCCTTTTCTGTCATTTGATTTATTAAATCACTAATTTCCTCAGATTCAGAGGGATAAAACCTGCCGGATACCTGGGCATTCCTTATAATTGCTGCCATACTCAGAGTGTCATATAGTTTATAACCCTTTCATTACACTTTATGCAACTACCTTGCTTATCAAGCCCTTCATTAATAGTATAATAACCACTCCTTTTTAACAATAAAGTTTGACAAACCGGGCAATACGTATCTTGTGCCTTATTATCTTTTGCATTTCCAATGTAAACAAATTCTAACTTCTTTCTGGCTCTATAGTACAAACTATCAATGGTTTTTAAAGGAGTGGGAGGAAGGTTCAAATGATAATGAGGGAAGTATCTCGAAATATGCAAAACTGTCTTCCTGCTGGTTTCATTTGCGATCCAGTCCACCATCTTTTCAAAAATATCCATGTCATCATTTAATCCCGGTATGACCAGGAAAGTTAATTCAAGATGGTTTCCGTTATTAAATATTGTTTTAATTGTGTTTAGCACAGGATCAAGTTTTGATGCAGTATATTTCTTGTAAAAATCGTTTTCAAAGGATTTTAAGTCAATGTTGAAAGCATCAATAAGGCTTAATAATTGTGAAAGTGGTTCAGGATTGATGAATCCGTTTGATACCATAACGTTTTTCAGACCTTTTTTGTGCATCATGATAGCAAGATCTGTCATGTATTCGTAGAAAATTACCGGTTCATTATAGGTATATGCAAGCCCGATGTTTTTTTGTTTTTCAAGCGCCAGAAGAACAATCTCATCAATTCGTCTTTCACGTTCAAGACTTTGATCTTCCATTTTTGCCTGGGAAATCTCACAGTTCTGACAAAAACTGCATTTCAGGTTACATCCTAATGTTCCAATAGAAAGGACCTGGTAACCCGGATAAAAATGATAGATTGGTTTTTTTTCTATCGGATCAGAATTAATGGCCACGGGTCTTCCATACACTTCAGTATATAAAGAACCTCCCTGGTTTATCCTTACACTACAAATCCCTCTTTGTCCATCCCTGATGACACAATTATGAGGACAAAGTAAACAAGCTGTCCTGTTTTCCGGAAGTTTTTTGTAATATAGCGCTTCTTTCATGGACTGCGACATTACTATTTAATTCATGATTTCAGGTAAACAAAGTTAAAACAGAAATCAGCGTAAACAAAATCATTTCAAGGATTGTTTATGAGAAGTGGGTGTTAGACAAAAGGTTATTAACCAAATCCCTGACCGCCTGAATTAACATTTTATTGAAAAATTAACAATGAACGGTATAATAACTATTCTGACAACTTTAAGCCTGCTTACAGGAAAAATTCAAAATAACAAATTTCATGATACCATGATTAACGAACCAGGCTATGAGATCGCTACCCTTGGTGGCGGTTGCTTCTGGTGTACAGAAGCTGTTTTTGAAGGATTGAAAGGTGTTGTCTCTGTCGAATCGGGATATGCAGGTGGATTTGTAAAAAATCCCTCGTACCGCGAAGTATGTAACGGTACAACCGGACATGCAGAAGTAATTCAGATTCGTTTTAATACTTCTCAAATCTCCTTCAGGCAAATTCTTGAAATATTCTTCACAACCCATGATCCAACAACCCTGAATCAACAGGGAACTGATGTGGGTACTCAATACCGGTCGGTTATATTTTTTCATGATATAACCCAGAAAACAATTTCTGACCTTGTTATTCAGGAGCTATCTGAAAAATCCGTTTTTAGTAAGCCCATAGTAACTGAAATTAAAGAATTTACAACTTTCTATAAGGCTGAGGAATACCATCAGGACTATTTTGCAAATAATCCGAATGCTTCTTATTGCACTTATATAATCCGTCCTAAGGTGGAAAAATTCAGGAAGAATTACAGTGAAAAGCTGAAATAAACTATCTTGCAGGTAAAAAAATGCCCTGGATTGTCTTTATGATATTGTTACGATTCTGCATCCAGTTATATTCATCCTGGATAAACCATTCCAGATAAAATTCATAAGTCAGGCATTCAATCATGGATTTCTTTCTGACCAAAAGGAAATTCTCGAATATACCACCAAAGCATTTTTTCCCCTTAATGGAAAAAACAATTCTCAGAGATATGTCTATCATGAAATCTCCCTTTATTTCTACCAGAAAGATTTGAAAAAATCATAAGTAAAATAAGATAACTTTGCACCTCTTAAATAATTATTTCAAAAAACATTCAACATAGGGCTGAAAGCCCGATATATAATAACTCAGTGAAACACCCTGTGATATTTGAATAAAGTGTATCCCATGGTTAAGTGCATAATAACCAAATAAAAACTATGAACTATCTCTCTGCTGAAAACCTTACCAGATCCTTCGGTGAGAGGATTCTTTTTAAAGACATCAGCCTGGGTTTAAACAGAGGGGATAAAATGGCTATGATAGCAGCAAACGGAGCCGGTAAAACGAGTATCCTCCGCATTATTGCCGGAAAAGACTCACCCGATGAGGGTAAAGTAGCCATCCGTAATGGAATTCGCGTGGGTTTTCTTGATCAGGATCCTGTTATTGATGCGGATATTTCAGTTTCTGATTATGTAAAATCCGCCGGTTCTGAGGTTCTGAGCGTAATCCGTGAATATAAAGAAGCTCTTGAGAGGCAGACTGCTGTTCACTCCCCGGACGCTGATAAAACTCTTATTCTTTCAACAGCAAAAATGGATCACCTTCATGCCTGGGATTACGAAAGAAGGATGATTCTGATTCTCGATCGATTCAATATCAGAAACCTGAACCAGAAAATAAATACACTTTCCGGTGGAGAGAAAAAGAGACTGGCTTTAGCACTTTTATTACTCGACAGCCCAGAACTTTTATTATTGGATGAACCCACAAATCATCTGGATATCAACATGATCGAATGGCTTGAGAAATACCTTCAGCAAACCAACATCACATTCCTGATGGTTACTCACGACCGGTATTTCCTGGAACGGGTTTGTAATAAGATACTTGAAATCAGTGATGGTAAGCTATTTCTTCACCAGGGTAATTACAGCTATTTCCTCGGGAAAAAAGCTCAGCGGGAAACAGCCGAAAATGCTGAAATTTGTAAGGCTGGTAAATTAATGAAATCTGAACTGGAATGGATCCGCAGAATGCCAAAAGCACGTACTTCAAAATCCAAATCCAGAATCGATGCTTTTTATGAAACTAAAGAAAAAGCAAACAGCGGCACAAAAACTTCTGAACTTAAACTGGATATTAAAATGAACCGGATGGGAGGAAAGATCCTCGAATTGAAGAACCTCTCAAAATCATATCCGGGGATTAAAATTATTGAAAATTTCAACTATTCATTTTTACGGGGAGAAAGAATTGGTATTATTGGTAAAAACGGTGTAGGTAAATCAAGCTTCCTGAACCTGATTACCGGTAATGAAATTGCCGATTCTGGTAGCATTGACAGCGGGGAAACTATTGTTTTCGGATTTTATAAACAGGATGGAATTATTCTCCCGGAAGACAAAAGGGTAATCGATGTGGTTAAAGATATCGCCGAAATAATCATGCTCAATGATGGCAAAAGCCTTAGCGCCTCGCAGTTTCTTCAGCATTTCATGTTCCCGCCCGAAATGCAGTATTCTTACGTTTCAAAATTGAGCGGGGGAGAGCGCCGTCGCCTTTACCTTCTTACCATCCTGATTAAAAATCCCAATTTCCTGATTCTTGATGAGCCTACCAATGACCTGGATATCATTACACTGAATAAAATCGAGGAATTTCTTTCCGGTTTCGGGGGATGTTTGATTCTCGCGACACACGACCGGTATTTTCTGGATAAACTTGTGGATCATATCTTTGTTTTTGAAGGAGATGGGGTAATATCTGACTTTTCAGGGACTTATTCGGAATATCGTCTGGTAAAAGGCGAGACAGCGGACCTTGAAAAACAGCTATCAACTCCCCGGACAAATATTAGAAATGGAAAACTTATAGATAATCCCCGGGAAAAGAAAAAACTCAGCTTTAAAGAAAAACAGGAATTCGAAAAACTTGAGAAAGATATTACCGGGCTGGAATCGGAAAAATCACAGCTTGAAGAAATATTAAACTCCGATGAAAATGATTACGTAAAGCTCCAGCGGATATCCTCAAGAATTGCAGAAATTATAGACCTTCTGGATGAAAAAGGTTTGAGATGGCTTGAATTGGATGAGTTATCTTCATAAAACCAAATTATGCTCACCATTCAGGTTAATTTTCTCAACTCCTTCAAATTTTTTCCCTGGTGTAAAACTATTGATTGAAACTTTAAATGATTTTTTCTGTGAATACCTGGAAGTATTCCCACGTAAACGAAAGCCCACATTTTCAGCTGTTTTTATAACTGTACCACGGGTCATTTTAAAATTAGCAGGGTATTCATGATCACTGGTAAGATCGCCATTTAATATTTTAATTAATGAATCAGGATGAATGGTTATATCAATGCGCGCAACTACTTCATCAGAATATAAAAAGCCCTTTTCAGGAAAAAAATTTTGACCAAAAACGGTTGAATGGATATAAAAAAAGACCAGAATAATGAAAATCAGATGATTTTTTATACCATTTCTCAAAATCTCAATGAATTTTATGGAATTTTTCAAGTTGAACATAAATTAATAAAAATCATATTGCCAATATAGCAATTGAACAATAAATGGACAAATGATTAAGAACTGATAGTTGTAAAAGCTATGTTTAATCTGTTCACTTGCTATAACAATAGTTACACTTATTCAGCAATGATGACTTAAAAAAAATGTTTGATTCTAGGATAATAGTAATGACATTGAATACATT
>CAYGFI010000025.1:0-39693 GCA_964349045.1 uncultured Chitinophaga sp. | reverse complement strand
AAGGCAACGCCTTGGAAAAGAAACCGTCCTGTTCTCCTCCGCCCTGAAAGGGCAGCTTTATAATTTCATCTATTAGGATTGTTACCATTTCTGGTAAAACAACCGTTAATATTCCTTAATGTCCTTAATTTCAAAATCTATGTCAGCTTATGAGATTTTTTTCAATAAAGAACAAGAAAATCTAATTATTGGGATAAAATATCATCTTCAGACTGAAAAGAAATACGAATTGAAAGAAATAATATTCCGATTTCAAATATGCTACATGAATTGCTTTTAGAAAAGCTCGAGTTGTTGTGGAATATTATCTTTTTCCTGTTGATTTACCCCGTAAAAAATCTCCATCTGTCCGAACTGCTTATCGGTTATTTGCAGAATTCCTACTTTCCCAAGTTCCGGCAGACTGTTTTTAACTCTCCGTTTATGAGTGTCTGCATTCTGAGAACTGGCGCTGTGCCTGATGTACATACTGAACTGGAACATGCTGAAGCCATCCTGCAGCAGATCTTTCCTGAACCGGGCGGCAACCCTTCGCTGTTTCTTTGTTTCTGTCGGAAGATCGTACATTACAAGTGTCCACATTACCCGGTATGCATTTAATCGTTCGAGTTTAATGCTCATATATATTCGGGATAGAGAATTTTTCTTTGATCACCTTCAAAACATCGTACCAGGCTTACCGCGGTGCGCTGGGTAGCAACCATCAGCGGGCTTTTCTCCCCATCGAGCAGCACATCCATGGCCGGAATTTTTAATAAAACTGTTTTTATTTCGGTGGAAATATTCTCATCAGTACCGTGCCGGTCAACCGTTTCACAAACCACCTGGTCCACGAACGGGCGGTAGGGCTCCATAATGTCGTCGGCCAGGCAATAGGCATTGTATCGGTTTGCATGGTGAATTCCGAGGGTGGGAAGAAGTCCTGCACCCACAAGGCTTCTTGCCATGGTGGCGCGAAGAAGGGCATATCCGTAATTCAGGTAATTATTCGGGGGAATGCCCTCACGGAATCTCTTAAAATCCGGGATTCCGGGAAAAATATGCTGCCAGTAATAGGCTGCAGCCGTTGCCTCGCAGTTGTCGGTATCCCCGCTTTTAACATTCCGGTAAAGCGGGATCAGAAAACTGTTTTCAATTCCTCTTTCCTCAAGAACCACGCTCTGATTTTTAATTTTCTGTGAAATCGTTTGGGCCCATAATTGCTTTTTAAGCGGTTCCGAAGCATCCAGTTGCGCCCTGAACCGCTCGTTCTGAATGGTATTTCCGCTAAGGGGCATCAGCAGTCCGATGGGATGATGGGTACTGTTGCAGGTAATCACTACCGTATTGTTTTCCATAAGGGCTTCCAGAAGAGCCTGGGTGATGGTAATCTGTTTATGGTCGAGTACCACGATACCGATATCTTCAACCGGGATGCTTGCTTTGGCCTCCTTTTTAAACTCTGAGGGCAATAATTCATTTTTCTCAACTTCCGGCAAACGGATCAGCAATTGGGAATTTGAAAGACTCAGGTAGGATGGGTTGCCAAAGTAGAGGGTGCGTTTGATCATTCTTCACCGATTTTAACAATTTTGCCTAAGTGATTTAATCTAACTTTTACGATTTTTTTAAATTCAGAAAGAGTTTTATATTGTTTGTATGTAATATTCTTTAAAGCAGTCTTATCACTTTTTGTAGTTTCTAAATGATGCCTAAACTTATAGTCTCTGATAATATTGTTTCCATATTCTACTCTGGACATAGTTTGTAAGATAAATAGATTTGGACTAATAATACAATAATTCCCCATATCCATTAAGTCAATTTCCTGCGGATCAAATCCCGTTTTCTCATTGGGAAAAACAAAGCATTCATTTTGCTTCATGGTAAACAGGAATTGCCAACCCAGTTCCTGATTATAGGTTTTATTGATAATGGGTAATCCCTGGTTTGCACGTTCAACAGCTTCATAAAAAGCGACTACTTTTTCCTGAAGGTTCCCGTTTTCATCTTTGTAAATGGCAACATGATGGTTATTTCCTGTATTTACAAAATCCGTTTCAATTTTATTTCCTGAATCATCCAAAATGAAATTTCCATTCAAATCTTTTTTGTCACGCAAAGAAACAGCGTTATTGATCCCGGTAATCGTTACCCGTTTTACAGAAATACCTTTTTCTTTATTGAGCCAGATCGGGTTTTCTGAAAGATTTGAAAAAGCTTGTTTTGCATCACCATTATTTTCCTGCAGACGAGCCTCCAGAATACTTTTAATTTTAGGGTCAATAACTTTATCAATTTTTAAATCCGGAGTGATATCTTTTCGAATGGTATAAATTGTTTCCTGTGATACAATTTTCACCGTTGCAGGTAATTTAAATGATTGATGTTTGTCGAAATATATTGGATTTTTTTCAATATTATTTTTTCCTGTAAAAGCTTTTTTAGCATCATTATCAAATTCCGCCAATCGTTTTAATAAGGCTTCCCTTATATTTTTCTTAGAAACTCTATTAATAATTTCCGATGTAAGAGCTCCTCCAACTTTAACTTCCTCAGTTTTATAACGTTTAATGCTTCCATAAACGGTTTCTAAATGTAACTGTCCTCTGGGGGTTAGTTCGGTTTTTGTTATTTCGCCATGTTTTACCTTAAATCTGTTTTTGTTTTTAGTAACCACTTTGTTATTAGCCTTAAATGAAATCAGCGTATTTTCTAATTGCTTTTTTGCTTCTACTCTAAAATCATCAATAGGGATAGGGGGTTTGAAACGCAATCCGTTGTGATTATCACGGTACAATTCTTTTTGCTCAATCCCATAGATACTTCCGCTTTTATCACTTCTTGCGTTTAAATTGTTGAGATATTGAACATGGCTGCGTTTTGTAAAAGCAACAGTTATTGCATCCATCGCATGATGGCGGTGATCATTTCTTTTTGTCCAGTCATTAATTCTCCTTATTTTATTACCCTCATCATTGGTGAATTCGTTTGTCATTCCAAGTTTATTGTATTTTTCCCAGTTCAGTTCCTGCATGATATCAATTAGCTGCCAATCCTCTCTTAACCGGTCAGTTACACTCCCGGTTGTTGATGTTACATCTTTGCAAATATCCTCCAGCATTGTTTTGGCTTTCTTAGCAATATATTGTGTTTCACGTAATTCCCGTTCAATAAATCCGTCAGGTATTTCCTTTTCTGTCATTAGCAGTTTGTTACGTTTGGTTTTTGAGATTCTCAGCATTGAATGGTTTTCTTCCTTATTACTTTCATCAATATTTTTTCCAAGGAATAATTCCTCCACTCTTTGTTTATATTTTATAGCTTCTTCTTCTCCATATTTTTCTTTTACAAAATCAAAAGCTGTTTTATCACCTTTTTCAAGATTTACAGATTTCAGTTCAATTGTTTTATTTGAAAAGGAGTCATCGAAAATTTTCGCTTTTGGTAATATATGTTCTATATCGAATTTTTTTGAAAATAGCTCATTTGGAGCAATATATGTGTTTGAATATAGAGATTTAAATCCTGTATTTTTTAGCTCCAGATATAGCTTGTAGCGAATCAAATCATTTCTGCTTACATGCTTTAAGCCAAAATCTGTCTGTAAAATTTTGCGATATTTTTCATGATCCGCTGTGCTTTTTGAAATGGCATCACTTTTTTCTTTTCTTTCTTCAGCGCTCATCTTCAGATCACGGGCGAGTTCAATTCTTATTTCATCCGGTTTGCCATATTCTTCGATAGCTGAATTTACTACATTAACCATTTGGTTGAGGATTTTCTCAACTATTGGATTTCGAAGACTATTCTTTGGAAGAACTTCTAAATTATTCTTGTAAACCTTTTTTTCTTTTTCTTCTTTGGTTAATGAAGATTTTGAGTGTCTGTATCCTGCATATTCACATGCACTTGGTTCTTCTGGCCTGTCTTTTCTACCACCATAAGAAAATCCATCCTTTAAATGAGGTAATATTTTGCGAATTGCTTTGGCACTTAGACTTCCATAATCAGCTGGCAAAGAAACATTGGCAACTATCTGTGCATATTCTTTCTCGAAACCAAATTTTGTCTGTAAGGTTATAATTAACTTTTCGTTTCCTGTTGGGGTGTTGTCACCTTCAAATGAGTATAGCAAATGCCATAATTGGAAATGTAATTGTTTCTCAATTTCATTGCCTTCAAGCGATGAGTCAAAATCCAGTATATCGGACTTAATTCCAAGTGTATGAAAGATTTGTGTTACATAGTCTTTTACATCGGATGATCTCATTTTAGTGAAATCCTTTTCCTCATGTCCAGATTGTATAATAATTTTCTGATACGCCTCATATAATGCTGCATTTGTTTTATTTCCTTCAATATCTTTATAGTTCAAGTCATATTCTGACGAACGATCGAAAAGTAATTTCAGAGCTTCCTTTTTTGAAATTTTGGCTTTGCAACTTAGTTCTTCAAACAGGTTTTCCTTTTCTTCCTCAAAAAGTTCTCTTGTTGCTTTAGTTTTAGTCTCAGTTACCTCAATATTATTAAGTATTTGCCATATTTTAAATTCCTGGAATATTGGAGATGATTTTGGAATAACTCTTGAACCCCGAGTTTTAATTTTTTTCTTTCCATCTACCATTACTTCAATTTGTTTGTTTTCGAATTCACAGAAACTAATTAATCCCTTTTGCGATTTAAGTCTTCTTTGATAAAAGATAATTACATCGCGTATTTCGGATTTTAACTCAGAAGTGAGCTCCTTATGGAAATTAGCCTGTCTATCCCAAATTGTATTGAACTCATCAAGATAATCCTGACGATAAAAAACTTGTTTTTTTAGACTCGCATTTGGATTAGCTTCAATTTGATTATAAAGGTACTGTCCAACTGTAATTTTATTAAAATATAATTCTTTGCTTCTGTCGCTTATTGCTCCAAGATACCCGCTTGAGGAATTTATATCTCCATTAATTTCAGCCAGAACTATTGCAACTTCACCAATTCCAAGTTGCTGAGTAACTGCTTTACTTCTTAATTCATAACGAGCGTGTTTTTTCTCATTAAAATTTCCCTGTAATTCAGGGGTATCTATTTTTAAAATATTTTCGCAGTAATACTTAGTAAAGTTTTTCTTTTGACCTTTTAATTTTTTGTACGACTCATTACTAAGAAAGGAACTATGAAACTGCTTTTGAAAGGCCCAGATATTATCAAACTCAGCATGTAAGTCGGAACGATAAAAATCAGGAATGTATTTTTTCCCTGCAAGTAATAATTCAAAAGTTAACTGTCCGGGAGTCTGCTTATTTTCATATAATTGCTTTGCAATTGCCATCCCATCAATTAATTGGCCTTCTTCTTCACCTTTTGCTTTTCGACTGCTTTTATAGCCTCTTTTTTTATTAATCATTAACAGGACGCGAACAAATTCTTCTAATGGAATTTTCACAGTGGCTGCATTCGCCCTGAATTTGTAGGTTTTGAAAGTAGTTGCATTCCCTTCCTCTGAAAAAACAAAATCACCAGGGATTATAAAGTGTTGCTTTAATATTTCAATCAGGTTCTCTCTTCGCAATTTGTAACGCTGTAAATTTCTCCTTGCACTTCTTTGCTTTGTTCTTCCAGCATTTGGAGATAATCCTTTTCCACTTGAAAAATCCTTTTCAGGTTCCATGGATGCGGATATTTTACCGGTTTTATCAACCTTTACTAAATTATCTCCATATTGAATAATTCGTGAACCGATTTTAATAATAGATGATTTTTCATTTTCATTCTCTGCTTCATTGACTAAAGCCCAGCCAATTGATGCAGTTCCTAAATCCAATCCTAAAATTTTTCTTGACATATTAATTTTATTTTATAGATTTGTATACATTTTGAAGCAAATCACAATAAGGATTATTCCGTTGTGAAAACATCTAAGGCGGTCTTCCTATGGAGGATCGCTTTTTTTTATGGAAATTACGCACTTTAAACCAAAAATCAAAAATTTATTGTAGTACATTATACCCTGAGGAAATTTTCCAATTCAAAGACTTGCTGCATAACATGTTGGTTTTTTATGGTTTTAAGGTAAAAAACTTGACTCGCCATAAAACATTTTGTATATTATTAGCGTATGCTGTTTAAGCAGTTACAACATTTAATTGGAGTAAAGATGGACGAGAAAATGCAACTTAGGGAAAAGGTAATCTCCCTTCTTGAAAACAAAGGGAGTTTATATCTGGGGGACATTATCAAGGAGATATCTGTTTCCCCAAAGTCGGGCTACAAATTCGTTAAAGAGCTGGAGGAAGAAGGGATTCTGAAGCTTAAGGAAAATTCACTGAAGATTACCCTGGCTTAGGAATAGTGGGCAGTGGGCAATGAACAGTGGGCGGTAGGCAATGAACAGTGGGCAATGAACAATGGGCAATGAACAATGGGCAATGAACAGTGGGCAGTAGGCAATGAACAGTGGGTAGTGAGGTGTGCAGGGAAGCGACCGGAGCGTAAAAAGCAACTTATAACTTTCTTAGGTAAATCAATGTCCCTATAAAATCAATTCATAACCGGTAATCCGGACTTCAATAACTTTTGGTGCTGCAGTCTTTAGGCGCTCCAATCTTCAGACCATACAGTTACAGAGAGGCTTAATTGTGCTTTGGTTCTGTGAAAACTCTAATTCATTTCGATGATCATTGTTTTCCCGGCCTCTGCTTCAAAGTTTTTTACTACGGTAAATGATGAACTTTTGCTTGTAGCAGAACGGAACACCAGCCTGTATATTCCTGGCTGAAGTAAGATTGTTTGCTGCCGGAGCGCCGGGTTCAGGTTATAAACCCATTTCTGATCATTGGGGATCATAATATAAAGGCTACCAAAGCCATTGGAACTTCCTGTAAAAGTTACAATACCCGGTTGTGGAACTTCAATGGTTGTGGTATGACTTTGCAGAATTTCCACATCCTTAATGATTAACCTGGGGATTACCGGGATCTCCACATCATATTTACCAACGAGGTATTTCTCAAGCTTTCCGATCTCCTGGTTTACAAGGGTTCGCATCTCTCCGCTTTTCCTCATGGTTATTAATAAACCATCATAGGGTTTGCCTTTGGGTGTTTTAATCTGAAGGTATCCCTGGGGTGCGTTTATGGCAATTATAGTATGTTTTCCGGGGATGATTTCAATACTGTCTTTTTCAATAGGTGGAACGGTATGTATTTTCAACCGGTACTTTACCAGGTGATCGATATACAGTGTATCCGGGTTGCCTTTGTGATTGAAGGTATGAACGAAATTATATTTTATTTTATCCGAGAAGCTATCATAGAATGTCATATTGACATTGGTCTCGGTTGGAAATCCTTTTTGGTCAAGAAGGTTAACCTGGGTAGTGGTGGTATTCAATACCTGGGAAATCACAACACCCAGAATTTCCTTAAACTTATCTTCATTCTGAGCGTTAAAATAGTATCCCAGGCAGTCGAATGTCTCGTGAAATCCCGGGTCAAGGCCAATCCCGATAATAAAAGGTTTTAAAATGATACCTTTTTTTTGCAATTCGAGGGAGACAGCGCAAGGATCGCCATCACAGGCCTCAATTCCATCGGTGATCAATAATATAATATTTCTGCAATTTTCGCACCCGGGGAAATCACTCTGTGCCAGTTCCAGTGAACGTGCGATCGGGGTTGTGCCTTTGGGAGTTATAAATTTTAACTTCTGACGGATCCTCGACGCGTTATCGGAACCAAAGGGCACCTCCAGCTTGGTATCGCTGCAATCCTGCGGTGGAACAGGACTTTGATGACCATAAACCCGTAATGCCAGTTCAACATTTTCCACGTGTTGAAGACTATCAACAAGGTCAATCAAAATGTTCCTCGCAATATTTATTTTGTTATCGCTTTCCCAGGTTCCGGACATACTCTGGGACGCATCGAAAATGAAAAGGATCCGGGTTAGGGTATTACTTTTGAGAGGAATAGGGTCCTGAGCATGCAAATTTGAATGGGCAAAAAGTCCTGCGGCTATTAAGGGAATCAGAATATAGAGAATTCTGTTATTTTTTTTTCCTGGCATTTATCCATTTATTTGGAGAGACTTTTTCTCAAATAACGAATAAAATTAAGGTTTATTGAGCTGTATTTTTTTGCCTTATGATACAAGTTTTTAACATATTACAGTTTTTACCGGCAGACAAATAGAATTTCTTTACCGCAGAGAGCCGGAAAGAAAACACGAAGTGCCGCAAAGATCATAGCCTTTGCAGCACTCTTTGAAAACTATTAAAGAAAAGAGTAAATGAGTCAAACGATATGCAAAATTAATAAAATTTCATAGAAGTTATTCAATCCTGTTCCCTCCTTTAATGATCTTAATCCCGGTAATCCTTAAATCAGCTTAATCCAGGCGGTTATTTTTTATTTTCCACGAACCCCAATGCTTTCTTCGCTACGCTTTCAGGTGAAAATCCAAGTTTTTCGTCCAGCACAGTATAGGGAGCTGAAAATCCAAAACTCTCCATACCGATTACCATTCCTCTTGTTCCAACCAGTCCGGCTAATGTAACCGGCAAACCTGCCGTAAGTCCGATGGTAGGAATATTCGGGGGCAGCACTTCGCGCTGGTATGCAGGGTCCTGGTCGCGGAACAATCCCTCGGAAATTGCAGAAACGATCTGGATATTCATTTTCTTTTGTTCCTCCATTATAGGGGCTGCTGCTATCAGGGTTGCTACCTCTGAACCACTTGCAACCATAATCAGATCGGGAATGTTCTCACATTTTTTCACGATGTAGGCTCCTTTTTGTGCATTCAGAGCAGCGGAATAACGGTCGGCTCCGACTGTCGCGGGTAAATTTTTAATATTCTGCCGGGAAAGGATAAGCGCGGTTGGGGTTTCCGTATTCTCGAGGGCCATCTGCCAGGCAACGGTTGTTTCGGGGGCGTCAGCGGGACGAAGAACCAGCATGGAGCGGTCTCCGTGATGGTTTTTGATGTGTTCCATGAGTCGTATCTGGGCTTCCTGCTCAACAGGCTGGTGAGTGGGGCCGTCTTCACCCACCCGGAAGGCATCATGAGTCCATACATATTTAACTGGAAGTTCCATCAGGGCGGCGAGTCGTACTGCCGGCTTCATATAATCGGAGAAAACAAAGAAAGTGGCGCAAACCGGGATAACTCCCGCGTGAAGAGCCATACCATTTGCAATGGCAGCCATAGTAAGCTCCGAAACGCCGGCCTGAAGGAATGCTCCTGAAAAATCACCTTTGCGGAACGCTTTTGTGTGTTTCAGGAACCCATCGGTTTTGTCGGAATTGGAAAGGTCGGCTGAGGAAACGATCATATTCTCGATTTTCTGCGCGAATACTCCCAGTACAGCAGATGATGCAGCACGGGTAGCGATATTTTCCTTTTGCTGGATGGTAGCAAAATCGATTGCAGGAACTTCACCGCTCAGGAAAAAATCAAGTTTTGCAGCCAGGGCAGGGTTTGCCTGTCTCCAGAGTTTTTCTTCGGCTTTTTTGACGGCAGCCGTTTTCTTTTTATTCTCAAGAACCTCTTTATAGAATTCAGCTACTTCAGGGAAAATGTGAAACGGATCAGAAGGATTTCCTCCCAGGTTCTCAATTGATTTTTTGAAAGAAGCGCCTGCTTCGCCAAGCGGCATGCCATGTGTTGAGGTCTTTCGTTCAAAATTTTCACCGGTTGATGTCAGTGCACCTTTTCCCATGATGGTTTTCCCAATGATAAGAGTGGGTTTTTCTTCTTCAAGCTGTGCAGCATTGAGGGCTTTCCTGATCTGTGCTTCGTTGTTCCCATCGATGGTAATAACACTCCAGCCCCAGGCCTTGTATTTGGCTGCTGTATCTTCGTTGGTTACCTCTTCTGTTTTTGTCGATAACTGAATGTCGTTTGAATCATAGAACATGATCAGGTTGCTCAGTCCAAGGAATCCGGCCAGGCGGCCTGCTCCCTGGGAGATTTCTTCCTGAACGCCTCCATCGGAAATAAAAGTATAGGTTTTATGCGCCATCCACTTGCCAAAACGGCTCACCAGGAAGCGTTCGGTGATAGCTGCTCCAACGGCCATGGTGTGACCCTGGCCTAATGGGCCCGAGGTGTTCTCAACTCCGCGTTTAACATCAACTTCCGGGTGACCGGGGGTAGGGCTGCCCCATTGCCGGAAGTTCTTAAGGTCCTCCATGGAGTATTTTTCCAAGAGTGTAAGTACAGAATAGAGCATGGGCGACATATGTCCCGGATCGAGAAAGAACCGGTCGCGGTGAGCCCACTGCATATCCGAAGGATCAAAATTAAGATAACCGGAATATAAAATATTGATGAAATCAGCCCCACCCATTGCCCCGCCGGGATGGCCCGATTTAGCTTTTTCGACCATTGAGGCGGCCAGGATCCTGATGTTGTCGGCGGCTCTGCTAATTATTGAATCACTCATGTTAAATAAATTTAGAATTTAGAATTCAATATATGATATCATCATAAATTTTTAAGACACCAAAATTAGTATTTTATCTTTAATAGGACATATTTATTTTAGTGTTATCTATGAATCTGCGGCATCATTTTTAAAGTTTTGTGCAACGGGATAGATAAAGATTATACAGATTGTTTGCTTCAAACGCTTCTGGGAGAAAGATATAGCAATGAGTATAATATCCGAAATATATACCATAAAAACGCAATAATCTTTTGAAAGCCTGCGTTTTTAGTTTTTCCCAGCAGATTATGAAGAGACTAAATCTTGTTTTTTCTATCCTCCTTCTTACCGGCGCAATTGTATTCAGTCAAAAATTTACCATTAGTGGTTATATCGAGGATACCGCTACAAGGGAAAAACTTATCGGAGCAAATGTATTTAGTCAAGCGGACCTTACTGGCACGGTATCAAATTCCTATGGGTTTTTCAGCATTTCTTTAACAGCCGGTGATCGAAGTCTCTTTTTCAGTTATGTTGGGTATCAGACAAAAGAGTTGGAAATTCAATTGAATAAAGATCTGCAGGAAATTAACGGATTCGGTATATTTTCAGCATATTCCCAAATTGTTTTCACATTGAATACTCCTTTCTGAATACTTGGTTGAATCAGTAACATCTTTATATGTTTCGCTAAAGGGAGCAAAGGATGCAAAGAAAAAGGGATGCAAATAATTACTAACTTTGGATGTTTTGAGTCTTTAGGTAAACCTTCTTTTAATTGAGGGATAGTACCAAATGTTCACTTGAAAAAGTAAAAAACTGAACTATGGGTCTGCAATGTGGTATTATCGGGATAACCAACACGGGAAAAACTACGCTTTTCAATTGCTTATCGAACACCAAAGCGGAATCGAGCAATTTTGCGTTCAGTTCCAATAAATCCAATATCGGGATTGTTAACGTTCCGGATCAGAGATTAAATGTGCTGAATGATATGGAAAAGCCCGCGAAGCTTGTTCCGGCAACAGTTGAAATACTTGATATTCCTGGTCTTACCAGGGGTTCGAGTACAGGGGAGGGGATTGGTAATAAATTTCTGGCTGATATACGGAATACCGATGCTCTGATACATGTGTTGCGTTGCTTTGATGATGATAATCTTGCTCATATTGAAGGAAGTGTGAACCCTGTTAGAGATAAGGAAACCGTTGATCTGGAACTGCAGATAAAAGACCTTGATTCGGTTGAAAAAAAAATTCAGAAACTGGAAAGAGCCGCTAAAACAGGGGATAAAGATGCCAGAAAAGGAGTTGAGGTACTGAACGTTTATAAGGAACATTTTGAAAACTTCCAGTCGGCGCGTACAGCCAATGTTTCCAGGGATGATAAAAAATATATCGAGGATCTTTTTCTGCTGACCGGGAAACCTGTATTGTACGTCTGTAATGTAGATGAAAAATCGGCCATTAACGGGAATAAATATGTTGATGCTGTTAAAGAAGCCGTTAAAAATGAAGAAACAGAAGTCCTGGTGATCGCGGCGGGACTGGAAGCGGAAATATCGGAACTGGAGGACGAACAGGACCGGCTGGCCTTTTTGCAGGATCTGGGTTTAAAAGAACCCGGGGTGAATAAACTGATACGATCGGCTTATTCCTTGTTGAATTTACAGGCTTTTTTCACTGTCGGTCCCAAGGAAGTAAGAGCATGGACCATTCGTAAAGGAATGACAGCTCCCAAGGCCGCTGGGGTGATCCACAGTGATCTTGAAAGAGGATTCATCCGCGCTGAAGTGATGAAATATGAAGATTACGTTAAGCTGGGTTCGGAGCATGCCTGCAAGGAAGCCGGAAAACTCGGGATTGAGGGGAAGAATTATGTTGTTGGTGATGGAGATATTTTGCATATAAGGTTTAATGTTTAATTACGCCCTATCTTTAGCCATTAAATCATGTGAAAAGGACTAACAGATGCGATGGTTATCCCAAATATCCTTACAGGTTTTTTTGTTCATTCCGGGCATTGCCTTCCCGCAAAACCTGCTTCCGGATAGTACAAAACTCCGCGTTGAATCAATCCTTTCCACCCGGGGTGAGGCCTATATTGCCTTATCTGCAAATGTCCGAAAATCTTTTCTTGCCGGAATACCGGACCTTACACCCGACAAACAAACCGATTCCCTTATTTATTTCTATATTAATTCTGAACAGTTCAGGATGATAACCGATGCGGGAATTGAATTCAGGGTTTTTACTGCTCCATCGATGCTGGCCCCGGTACGAATGGCCGTCAGCCTGGATGAGGTTTTATCCGGACAGGGATATCCCACATATCAGCAGTATCTTGATCTGATGCGGCAGTTCAGGGATGATTATCCTGAATTGTGCAAGATCGATACCATTGGGTATTCGGTTGGCGGGAAGTTGATTCTTGCTGCGCGAATAGAGAAAGGAAATTACATTGAAGGGGACAGGCCACTGGTATTTTATTCCTCTACTATGCATGGGGATGAGGTAGTCGGGTATTCACTGATGCTTATGCTGATCAATGATATTTTGAAGAATTCAGTTGAGTCCACGCAGATTGCTTCAATTCTTGATGATCTTGTTGTTATTATAAATCCGTTAGCTAATCCTGATGGCACATATTTCCTTAGTGATACCAGTCTGTATGGTGCAATACGGGGTACACTTAAACCTCCTGCAAATGGAATCAATGACCTGAACCGCAATTTCCATGATGTGAGGCTGGGAATGAGTTATACATACTCAGGTTTGCAGAAAGAGAATCTTGAAATGGTAAAATACATGGAAAAATATTCACCTTCATTATCAGCTAATTTTCATACCGGTGCGGAAGTTCTGAATTACCCGTGGGATTCCTGGTACCCAAATGAGCGTATACATGCAGATAATGATTGGTTCATTGAGATTTGTCGCGATTATGTTGATTTTGCCCGCAGTATCGATCCTTCATACCTCCGGCTATATCCTGAAGGGTATGTGTTCGGATCAGTCTGGTACAGGATTTCCGGGGGGAGGCAGGATTTTGTTACCTATAATTTAAGGGGAAGGGAACTGACAATTGAATTATCTGAAATAAAGCTTCCTGACGTTTCACAAATTCCCGGGTTTTGGGTTAAAAATCATAGCGCTCTAATTAATCTGATTGAAAAGGCTGGAGACGGGATCTTTGGGACTATAAGTGACAGTTCTGAAATGGAGTCTGTTGCCGCTAAAGTTGAAATCCCCGGGTATGATACACATGAATCGCATGTTTACAGCCATGCAGCTACCGGAAAATTTTTCCGCTATCTGCCTGAAGGAAATTATAATTTACAGATCACTGCCAATGGATATCGGCCGAAAACCATTGTCTCAGGTGTAACTAAAAACCAGCGTACTGAACTCGATATAAGGCTTATCCCGATTCATTCAGAAATACGGGTAAAGACCGTTCCCGGAAATCATGAAATCATTATTGAATTGATAGATGATGAATCCGAAGTGTTTTTTGCTGATCTTTTTGATCTCTCCGGAAGAAAAGTTCAGGAAAAGATTTTCATCGGGAACACAGGAACTATTGGTGGGCCTATGTTTCATGGTATTTACATTCTTAAAGTTAAATCGGAACATCAGGTGTTAAGCAGGCTTGTATTTTTTTAACCGGGGAAGACGAAATATAATTTTAACCGGACAATAATGATAAAAAATTCATTAAAAAATCGCTGTAAGAGTTTAAAGATTATATTTGCAGCCTGATATTATATAAGGAATGAGATTTATATTAACTACTTCATTACTGCTGATTTCCGGCATGAGTGTTTTTTCACAGAATCCCACTTTACCCTCAGAAAAGCCTAAAATGATCATTGGCATTGTGGTTTCAGAAATGAGATACGATTACCTGACCCGTTATTGGGACAGATTTGGTGAAGGTGGATTCAAGAGGCTTGTAAATGGGGGTACCTATTGCAAAAACACACATCATGATTACCTGATTTCGGAATCGGGTGAAGGTTTTGCCAGCATTTCAACCGGCGCCTATCCTGATGTGCATGGTATCGTATCGGATTACTGGTATGACAGGCTGAGAGATAAAATTATTTTTTGTGTAAGTGATGAAAGTGTTAATACCATTGGAGGAGCTTATGATAAGGGGAAATACTCACCTGTGGCGCTTCTGACATCTACCTTGTCAGACCAGGCGAGGGTGGCCGGTCAGTTCAAACCCAAAGTTATTTCTGTTTCACCGGATCCCCGTGCCGCTGTTCTTTCCGGCGGACATGCCGCCAACGCGGCCTACTGGTTTGATACAGAAAATGGAAGCTGGATAAGTAGTTCATATTATATCGACAGTCTGCCTTCATGGGTAAACGATTTTAATTCCAGGTCTTTTTCAGAACTTTATCTTCAACGGCTTTGGGAGCCACTCTTTCCCATCGAATCTTACACCGCGGGTTTACCGGATGACAATAAGTACGAAACCGGTTTTTCCGGAGTGAAAGTTTTCCCTTATGATCTGAATAAAATGAGTCTTGTTAAGAAGAAACAACGGAATTACGATATTTTAAAATATACTCCATTTGGGAATTCTCTGACAAAAGATTTTGCAATCGCAAGCATTGTTAATGAAGATTTAGGCAAAGATAACCATACCGACTGGCTGCAAATCGGTTTCTCGGCAACCGGTTACCTGGGTGATAAATTTTCTTCCGGTTCAGTCGAGACCGAAGATACTTATCTCAGGCTGGATAAAGACCTGGAGCATTTTCTTACCTTTGTTGATGAACAGGTTGGAATGAAAAATGTCCTTGTTTATCTCACTGCTGACAATGCAATGGCAGATGATCCGGGATTTCTTACGGACCAGGGATTACCTGCGGGCTATTTCAACTATAACAGCGCCATGTCCCTGCTGGGATCATACCTGAACCTTATTTATGGAAATGGTGAGTGGATAAAATTTTATTATGCACAGCAGATCTATCTCAACAGGGATTTGATAGAAAACTCCAAACATTCACTGGTTGATTTTCAGAATGTGGTAGCTGCATTTATGATTCAATTCGAGGGAGTTTCGAATACCCTGACATCGACAAATCTTATGACAAATAATTACACACGCGGGTTTTTCGAGAAAATTCAGAAAAGTTATAGTCAGAAACGCTCGGGTGATATATTGCTGCATTTATCTCCCGGATGGACCGAGAAAGGAATTGAAAAACAATACGCTTCGTCATTCCGGTACGATACACACGTACCTTTAATCTGGTATGGATGGAAAATCAAAAGGTCGAACATTTTCCGCCCTGTTTCTGTTACAGATATTATGCCAACAATAGCCGTATTTCTGGATATTCCGAGGAGCGGAAGTTTGGAGGGAAATTTGATAGAGGAGTTGTTTTGAGGGAAACGTGATGGGCGTGACGAACGTGACGAGCGTGACGAGCGTGACGAATGTGACGAACGTAACGAACGTGACGAACGTGACGAATGTGACGAACGTGACGAATGTGACGAATGTGACGAATGTGACGAATGTGACGAATGTGATGAACGTGACGAATGTGACGAATGTGACGAATGTGATGAACCTTACGACCATCACGACCGTAACGCC
Organism: uncultured Chitinophaga sp.; assembly: GCA_964349045.1. Classification (GTDB taxonomy): domain Bacteria; phylum Bacteroidota; class Bacteroidia; order Bacteroidales; genus JACJXF01. Next base: position 23,672 of record CAYGFI010000025.1, on the reverse strand, counting down.
CGTCACGCTGTCACGCCGTCACGCCGTCACAAAATAAAAATAAAGTAATTAATAACAATACTGCCTGACACATACTAATATATGATTAACAGACTCTTAGGTTTCCTGCTTCTTTTACTTTCGCTTTGTCCAATAACAGAACTTCAGGCGCAGAAAAGATACTGGGTTTTTTTTCAGATAAGTCAGGGGTAGAGTTTGATCCCTATACCTATTTTGATCCTGCTGCAATACAGAAGCGCTTTGAAAATAAAATTCCGCTGGTACAATTTTCGGATTTGTCTGTAAGAGAAGATTACCTTGAAGAAATTCACGCTGTTTCCGGAAAAACAGGTGTTACAAGTCGCTGGTTTAATGCCGTTGCAGTTCAGGCAGATAAAGCTTGTCTCCGGAAGATTTCGGAATTGCCTTACGTTACTGACATTCAGGAAATAAGATTAGTATTGACTGAAGCGGAAGAAGATTTTAACTCTGAGATCAAATTTAAGGATGACCAGTTGCGTGAATCCCAGGTAAACGCTTTTGGTTTAAAACATTTCGAGGACCTGGGAATTGATGGCAAAGGAGTAAGAATTGCTGTTTTTGATGGCGGCTTTCCCGGAGTTGATACTTCACCTGTATTTCAGCACCTCAGGGAATCGGGACGAATCATTGCAACCTGGGATTTTGTGAAAAACAAGGAGTTCGTTTATGATTATTCTTCCCATGGCACCAGCGTTCTGACCTGTATAGCCGGAGTACTTGATGATAAAAAATTCGGTCTTGCAACGGGTGCGGAGTTTCTGCTGGCGCGCACAGAGGTTAAACGTGAAGTATTCTCGGAAGAGGAAAACTGGCTGGCAGCCGTGGAGTGGGCCGACAGGAACGGGGCGGATATCATCAGCAGCTCCCTGGGATATACATACAAGAGGTATTTTCCCAAGGAGATGGACGGGAAATCCACTTTAGTTACCCGCTCCGCAAATATGGCAGCTTCTAAAGGAATGCTGATTATCAATGCTGCCGGAAACGATGGCGATAAGAAATGGGAGATAGTTGGCGCTCCCGCTGATGCTGACAGTGTTTTAAGCATTGGAGGAGTGTCGCCGGAAAACGGGTATCATATTAATTTCAGCTCCTATGGACCTACTTTTGACGGGAGAATGAAACCCAACCTGGTTGCCTTTGGAAAAGTTACAACTTCAAATCAGAAAAAGGTAAAGCAATCCTATGGCACTTCTTTTTCAACCCCACTTGTTTCGGGTTTTGCTGCCTGTGTCATGCAAATTCATCCCGAATGGAATAACATGGAAGTATTCAGAGAGATTGAGAAATCGGGTCATTTGTATCCCTATTTTGACTACGCACATGGCTATGGAGTTCCTCAGGCGTCATATTTTACCATGGGTAAGAAAGAAGTTGCTCCAACTTTCGAATTTGCAGAAGATGATGAGTATGTGAAAATAATTGTCATAAGTGAAAAAATTGAATCTGATGAATGGCCCGGGGAAGATCCTGCTGAAATATCTGAAATGGTAAATTTTTCAGGAGGAAATTATGATCTGGATCGTAACTTTTTATATTTTCATATTATTCGCGAAGGCAGGCAAAAGATTAAAAGATATGGTCTGGTAAATATGACCGGTAATGAATTTTCTATACCACGGGGCGAATTGGAAAGCGGAGACAGGATTTCGGTTTATTTCAGGGGATTTACGGGGAGTTTTGATTACCTGAATGTTGAAAGCGGTGAGTAATAGTGAGTAATGGTGAGTAATAGTGAGTATTGTGAATATGATATTTAATATCAAAATAATTTTTCCATGATTAAAAAACTGAATTTCCTGATTTTCCTTTTTCTTTCTTTAGGTATAACGGCCCAGGATATTGTTCTTGATAAGAATGTTGACGAGCAGTTTAATGAGAAAAAGGGTCCGAATATGCGGCAATACGGCCATTTGTATTTTGGAATTGCATTTGTAGTTCCATACAATAATATTTCCGGGGCGGATGTGGAATCTTACAGGTCGGGAGAGCTTGCATACGGATACCGGTATAAGCTGAAACTACTGTCGTTTTATGCAATAGGTTTTGACCTTAGTCACCATTGGTCCCGATATGGTATCAAGTCTGAAACTGCAGTTCCTGTAACAATAGAAAATCCACTTTCACAAGCAAGTGAGGTTAATAAACTTAGCCTCGGTATAGCTTCATTAGGAGCAGAAGCCTACAACCGCATTAATATAGGCAAGAGAGGGAATGTTCTGGGTAATTACCTGGATATTGGAATTAAAGGTGAATGGAATTATGTAAGAAAGCTGATTATGAAGGAGAAAGCTGTTTCTGGTGATTATTATGAAACAAGCCGGTCGGTGCAAAAAAATCTTAATTTTATCAGAAAATATTCTACACTGGTTACCGCGAGAATAGGCATAAATAAGATCATGCTTTACGGAGATTATCGTTTTTCTGATCTGATTGCCGCCGGGTTTACTACACCGGAGTTACCACCGTTGACAGTTGGAGTACAACTGGCTTTTTAGTGATTTCGGATTTCGGAATTTCGATTTCGGATTGCAGGCTGGAAATAATGAAAGATTACAAATCGGCAAACGAAAATCCACAATTCGCAATCTCATAATTTTCTTGAAGAACAGAGCTCTGCAATCACATCAGGATTTTCTTCCACGACTGAGCCAACAACTACAACATCGGCTCCTGCATTAAAGATTTTTTTCGCATCATCTCCATTTCGGATTCCCCCGCCAACAATAACAGGTATCCGGACATTTTTTCTTACTTCAGAAATAATGCCCAGCGCAACACTTTTTGCGGCACCGCTGCCGGCCTCCAGATAAATCATCTTCATTCCAAGCATTTCACCGGCAAGGGCAGTAGCTACAACTATCTCAGGTTTATCAGCCGGGATAGGAATTGTGTTACTGATATATTCAACCGAGGTGGTTCTTCCATTTTCAATCAGGATGTATGCAGTCGGAATGATTTCAATACCTGATTTTTTTAAAGCGGGAGCAGCAGTAACATGTTGCCCAATAAGGTATTCCGGATTCCTTCCTGATATCAGCGACAGGAAAAGGATCCCGTCTGCTTTATCAGAAATCTGAATTACATTCCCCGGGAAAATCAGTACCGGTATCCGGGTTTTTTGCTTGATCAGGGCAATGGTTTCACTTATGTTCCCAACGACAATCAGGCTACCTCCCACGAAAATATAGTCAATGGCAAATTGATTGCAGTTATGGATAATCCTATCAAGGGATCCTGTCGTATTTTTGTCGGGATCAATAAGTACAGCAATCCTCCTTTTCCCCTCCTGGGATATTCTTTTGTAGAGATTCATTTATTTACATGTCCAGGCAATAGCATATCCATCCATATCCGTGTAATTAATCCTGAAGTCTTCAACCCCGTGAATATTTAAAACCCTGCCTTTGAGACATCCATCGTGTTTGGGCTCAAAGGGTAATATTGACAGGTTTTCCTTGAAGTTAATATCCTGTTTGTCGCATATTTTATACATAGCCTCTTTTGCACACCAGTGAATATAAAGATGGTATCGTATTAATTCAGGATCAGAGGTAATTAATTCCTGTTGATTAATAAATTTATCATATAATTTACTGATTTTATGCGACATAAATTCGAGATCAATTCCAACTTTTTTGTTTTTACTCATCAGGATGGACGTGAGCTCGTGGGAATGTGAAATGCTGATATGGAATGAATTACCTTTAAGAAAAGGTTTGTGGAATTCATTATAGATTATCCGGGAATCTTTGCCGGTCATATCGTTTATAAGCGCCCTGACGCTTAACCATTCGATCTTTCGGCTTTCATTTTTAAATCCGTTAAGAGTTTCAATTTCATCAGCATCCAGTTTGAGTCTTGAAAACAGAGAGTCGAAATCTTCCTTTATTTCCCAGATTCCAAGCAGGCAACCGTTAATCTCTGTCTTTTTAATAACTCCCATTTTTTGACATTTTAATAAAGCCGGAGCAAATTTACACAATTATTTATTATCAGACTTCCATTCCAGACTTTTGATCAGGTGATCAATATCCTGGCGGATAAATTGAATAACCGGACCAAGAGAATCCTGATTCGGCTGAGCATTGAAGTATAATGAACCTCTCAGGAAATTTGTCATACTGTCGGTAACAAAAAACTGAACTGACGATGCTGCATTTCCTTTTATATCATAGAAGATGCCAAAGACTTTCTTTTCCGGCAGGTTTATCAGAATTTCCTGTATCGATTCGGCCTTAATGGTATGTTTGTAGGCGAGGTCGCGGCTTTCATCAGCATGCTTCCCGGGGTTTCCATTTATTTTAATAAATGAAAGGTATATAGTGCCATCGAACTGAGGAAATTCCATATTGAGCCATTCAGGATGTTTCTTGCCCGGATCGCCTTTTATTATTGCATAAATGGGATACTCAAAGCTGAATCCCTGTGAAGAATGAAAAGAGATGTATTCTTTTTCCGGATAATCGATTCGGATAAATCCTTTGGCTTTAGGAGTATATTTCTCTTTACATGCTGATAATGCAAGGAGCATCAATAGCAAAAGAAATACAGCCGGAAGCGTATTAAGTTTTAACCCCATGATTCTGATTACCCGTTTAATGATTCTTATCTAAAGTAAACTTCACTTTTTTAATTCTTCGTTCATCGACTGAAAGAATTGTGAAACTATAATTTTTCATTATGATTGTTTCATTCACCGGGGGGATTTCTCCTTTTATTTCAAGAATCAAACCTGCAAGTGTATCAGCTTCGCCCCGGATGGGTTCAAAAAGTTCTTCTGAAAGCCTGACAATCTTAAAGAAATCGTTCAGAAGGATTTTACCGTCGAAAATATAATTATTATCATCAATCCGGGAGTAGAAAGATTCCACTTCATCTGACTCATCTGTAATTTCCCCTACGATTTCTTCCAAAACGTCTTCCAGGGTTACAATGCCTTCAGTTCCTCCATATTCATCAACAACTATTGCCATGTGAATTTTCTTATCCAGAAATTCCTGCAGCAGATCTTTGATTTTTTTCGTTTCGGGAACATAATAACCCGGGCGAATAAGATCCTGCCATTTAAAATTTTCGTTTTCATTTAGAAAGGGAAGGAGGTCTTTCACATAAAGTATTCCCTTGATATTATCAAAAGTCTCAGTAAAAACAGGTATACGACTGTATCCTGAATCGTTAATGGTTTTAATAAGCTTTGAGAAGTCATTATCAACATCGATAGCCACAACATCCATTCGCGGTTTCATAATGTCGCTTATTTCGATATTACTGAAATTAACAATACCCAAAAGGATTTTCCTGTCTTCCGCGATATCATTTTTATTATGGTCCAAAGCATCGGAGAGTTCATCAATGGATAAACTTTCGTTTTTTCGCAGGAGTTTTCTGTTTATCACCGATGTGGAATGCAATAAAAGAAAACTTACCGGGGAAAAAATTTTCTGAACCACGATTAAAGGATTTATGGCAAAAAGAGCAAAACTTAAAGCTTTATGGTGAGCATAAATCCGGGGTAGCATTTTCCCGAAAATAAGCAGGATCATGGAGATTGTAAGAATCTGCATTACAATTCCGGAAATACGGGTCAGGCTGAAAGCGGGGAAATGGTTAAGAAGAAGAGCAGCGAGGAAAATAATAACCAGATTAATGAAGGTATTGCTGATCACAACAATTGACAGCAGGCGCTCAGGATCAGACAAGAGACGCAGAACTTTTACAGACCGTTTATTGTTCATACTTTTCAGTCTTGTTAAATGATCGGCGCTTAAGGAAAAGAATGCGGATTCAGAACCGGAAATAATAGCGGAACCTATGAGTAAAACAATAATCAGACACAATATTCCGATTATCCAGGGTGATTGAAAACCTTGGTCAGTTAACGGGATTAATGTGAATATTGCCGGATACGATTCTGATTCCAATAGATTATGATCGTTTAGTTTGGATTAAAAAGGGAGATCATCCACATCGTTCTGCGATTTTGCGAGAGGATCTTCTACTGTATCCGGAGGATTAACTGGGTTTTGTGTCGATTCGGAGGAAGCAGGCTGAGCCATCGCGGACGTTTCGTGAGAGCTTCCGTCACTTCGCTTACCAAGCATTTGCATAGAGTCGCCGATAATTTCTGTAACATACCGGGTATTATTATCCTGGTCGGTATAACTACGCGTTCTTATACGGCCTTCGATGTAAATCTGACTACCTTTTTTTACGTATTTTTCAGCTATCTCTGCAAGTCCTCTCCAGAGAACAATATTATGCCATTCGGTATTTGTGATTTTTTCACCATCCTTGTTTTTATAGACTTCACTTGTCGCCAGCGAAAATTTACAAACCGTGTTACCCCCTTCCAGGTGTCGGGTTTCAGGGTCTTTCCCAACGTTTCCGACTAAAATTACCTTATTAACTGACATATACTCTTCTTTTGAATTTGAAAGTAAAGATACAAAAATAAATGATCAGACCAATTGCGGAGATGTATTTCAAAAGCCGGCGCTGCTTATATACCGTTCAATCAGTTTAGGTACAGGAAAAAGGGCGAAATCCTTTATATTTACCACTTTACCCGGGATTGACGACGAGTTAAGATCCCCTGAAACAGATATAGTTAAAAAACGGCAGGTGATAAGTCGGTGACTGAGTTTATGAGTAAAAGTTTCAGAGATTCTGTTAATCTGAATAGAATCTATGGTTGTTTTCAGAAAATCAGCAACCAATAAGGGTAACTTATTTAACTCCTTTAATTCCGGGGTTTCAATCAGGGGGAATTCGTACAATCCTTCCCAGATATCTCCCCCGGTTCTCTTCTGAAGTCTTATCGTATTCCTTATTCTGATTATGAGGTAGGTAAAATACCGGTTGGTAACTCCCGGCTTTTTATATTTTACAGGGAGTTCAGCAACTATATTATCTTTTAATGCAAGGCAAACATCATTGAGCGGGCAGATGATACAGGATGGTTTTTTTGGCAGACAGATTTTTGCACCCAGCTCCATAATTGCCTGATTATGTTGCCCCGGATTTTTAGGATCGAGGATTTGTAGCGCAAGGGAGTTGATTGTTTTTTTCCCTGCGGAAGAGTTAATTTCATCCCCGACCGAGAACAATCTCGAAAGAACCCTTTTAACATTTCCATCGACAGCCGCCCTGGGTTCGTTGGAAATAATTGAGGAAACAGCTGCTGCAGTATACTCGCCAACACCTTTCAGTTTCAGGAGTTCAGAGTATAAAACAGGAAACCGGCCGTTTCTTTGGAAAGCAATATAGCGCGCTGTTTCATGAAGATTCCGGGCGCGTGAATAATAACCTAAACCCTGCCATATTTTAAGAACGTCATCTGACTCAGCCCTTGCAAGAGAAAATATATCAGGAAATTTCTTGAGTATCCGTTGGTAATAACCGATACCCTGAGCAACACGGGTTTGTTGCAATATTACTTCTGAAAGCCATATTTTATAAGGATCCAAAGAATTTCGCCAGGGTAAATCCCGCTTCTCTTTTTCGTACCATGATCCTAGTTTTTCATGTATTTCCATAGGATAATTTTGTGTAAAAATAATTTATATAAGGAAAAAATATAGATTTGTGTTTTATATATAGGGAGAAATAAACTATATTTGCAAACCAAATATGAAATAGAATTGTAATTCATTGATAATTAAAGCATTTAAAAATGACTAAAGCAGATATCGTTAACGAGATTTCCAGAAACACTGGAATCGAAAAGGTAACTGTACAAAAGACAGTTGAAGCTTTTATGGAAACTGTAAAAGATTCTTTAGGTAAAAACAAGAATGTTTACCTTAGAGGATTCGGCAGCTTCATAGTTAAGAAAAGGGCAAAGAAAACTGCCCGTAACATTTCCAGGAATACTACCATTATTATTCCGGAACATTGGATTCCATCCTTCAAACCGGCAAAAACATTTGTTGGAAAAGTTAAGAGTAATGTAAAAACCAAGTAGAGGATTAAGTCATGCCAAGCGGAAAAAAGAGAAAAAGACATAAGATGGCGACCCACAAACGTAAAAAACGTTTGAGGAAAAACAGACATAAGAAGAAATAAGGCTTTTTAAGCGAAAGAAAATCAGTTTATTAGACCTAAAGATCCTTATTGGTTCTTTAGGTTTAGCATGTTGTAATGTAGCTTTCCTTAGGATTACCTTTAACAGATAATCTATTATTGTGAGCAACGAATTGGTAATTGACGCATCTGCCTCAGAAATCGCAATTGCCCTACTTGAGAATAAAAAGCTCCTTGAGCTTAATAAAGAGAAAACTGACACCAAATTTACTGTTGGTGACGTCTATCTGGGTAAGGTGAAGAAGATTATGCCGGGGTTAAATGCTGCGTTTGTAGATGTTGGATATGAAAAGGATGCATTTTTGCATTACCTTGATCTGGGTCCACAATTTAGCACCTTAAACAAATTCCTTAATATTGCGCAGTCACGAAAAGGGAAAATGATTCCTGTTCCTAAATTTAAACGTGATAACGATATTAATAAAGAAGGAAAAATCACTGATATCCTTAAAGTCGGACAGACTGTACTGGTTCAGGTAGCTAAAGAACCTATTTCAACCAAAGGGCCCAGGTTAGGATCCGAGATCTCTCTCGCAGGTAGAAACATTGTGCTTATGCCTTTTGCTGATAAGGTATCAGTATCCTCCAAAATTGAACCCCAGGAGGAAAAAGAACGTCTGAAAAACCTCCTTCTCAGTATCAAACCTAAAAATTACGGGGTAATTGTCAGAACCGCTGCCGAAGGAAAAAAGGTAGCAGAACTCGACGGCGAATTACGCGGACTGGTAGAACGCTGGGAAAATGCATTTGAAAATTTCAAACCGGGTGTACCCCGCCTTCTGATTGGTGAAATAAACCGGACTTCTGCCATTCTCAGGGATATTCTCAATGGAAACTTTGAAAATATCGTTGTTAACGAGGAAAGTATTTACCGCGAAATCCGTCATTATATCCAGGAAATTGCTCCGGAAAAAAGTAAAATAGTAAAACTTTACCAGGGTCCAGATCCTATTTTCGATAAATTCGGAATTGAACGGCAAATTAAAACACTCTTTGGTAAAACCGTTTCCTTTAGAAGCGGCGCTTACCTGATCATTGAACATACTGAAGCTCTTCATGTGATTGATGTGAATAGCGGGAACCGCAGCAAATCTGACAGCGACCAGGAAAGCAATGCATTGGATGTAAACCTGGCGGCTGCAGAAGAAATTGCGCGCCAGCTGCGTCTTCGTGATATGGGAGGCATAATCGTTATTGATTTTATTGACATGCATTCAAACGAGCATAAACAAATGCTCTATGAAAAGATGAAAGAGATAATGGTTAAAGACCGCGCTAAAAATCATATTCTTCCCCTGAGCAAATTCGGACTGATGCAAATCACCCGTCAGCGGGTAAGACCTGAAATGCATATCGAGACCATTGAAACATGTCCCTCATGTCTTGGTACCGGAAAAGTAGAATCAACATTGCTTTACACCGATACAATCAAAGCCCAGCTTAAGCAAATTCTTACAAAGTTTAAACTGAAACAGATTACTCTCAGAACCCATCCATTTGTTGCCGCTTATCTTAATAAAGGACTGTTTAACACTATGGGTAAAGCCTGGAGTAAAGAGCTCGGATGTAAAATAATTGTTAAAGACAGTTTATCCAACAGCTTGCTGGAGTTTAAGGTTTTTAACAAAGATGGTGATGAGGTGGATTTCGGCCTATAGCGCCGGGTCATACGACATATTGACTTATGTGAATACTTTATTTTCTATATTTGCGTTTTGAAAAGAACTGAAATATTACATAGGTTAAAATATGCAAAAACTTAAACTTCTTCTCACTACAACCATACTTTTAGCAGCAAACCTGCTTTCTGCCCAGTTTGAAAATCCGGTTTCATGGAAATACAAACTTAGCGATCCTGTTGATGGAAAACAGGAAATAGTTTTTACCGCTGTAATAAATGTACCCTGGCATGTTTATGCCATCAAGCTGGAGAAAGAGGGTCCCATCCCAACCACTTTTACATTTGAACCCAATACATCATTAGAACTTACCGGTGAATTAAAAGAACTTACCAAACCCATCATAAAATTTGATGAAGGTTTTCGCTTTGATGTTGGAATGTATGCCAAAAAAGCTTTGTTTAGTCAGCAGGTCCGGAATATTACCAACCAGCCTGCAACACTAAAAGTAAGCATTGAGTACCAGTGTTGTAACGATGAAACCTGTTTACCTCCATTCATTCAGGATTTCGAAATAATTCTCGCTGCAGGAACTGCTGAAGTTCCGGCTGAGGTCCCGGGAAAAGTTACATTACTTGAAAATCAGGTACAAACGGACATCCCGGCAGCAACAAAGTCAGAAATACCTGTTGAAGAGTCCTCCCAGACCACAATTTCTGAATCCCCCGAAATACAGACTGAAATTTCAAACCTTCCGGATCAGGAAAAGGATTCGATGTTTCTATTTCTACTTATTGCTTTTATAGCGGGATTGGCTGCTATCGTTACTCCCTGCGTTTTTCCCATGATACCCATGACAATTTCATTTTTTCTCAGGGGAAGTGAAAACCGTGGACCAGCGGTTCTAAAAGGATTGGTGTTTGGTTTTTCCATGATACTGGTTTATACCGGAATAGGCGTACTGGTAAGTCTTACCGGTATGAATGCCGATATTGGAAACATGCTTAGCACCCATTGGATACCCAATACAATTTTTTTCCTTCTTTTTATGATATTTGCCGCTTCTTTCCTTGGGATGTTTGAGTTAGTGTTGCCGTCGGGATTAGTAAACAGCGCAGATAAAAATGCCGACCGTGGAGGCCTGGCGGGTCCATTCTTCATGGGCGTGACAACAGTATTGGTTTCATTTTCCTGCACCGGTCCGATTGTAGGCAGTCTGCTTATTTCAGCAACCGGTGGAGAGGTTTTAAAGCCCATCCTCGGGATGTTCTTTTTCTCCCTTGCGTTTGCATTACCTTTCACTGTCCTGGCCATCTTCCCTTCTATGATGAAGAATCTCCCGAAATCCGGTGGCTGGCTGAACTCAGTAAAAGTAGTCCTGGGATTTATTGTTCTTGCTTTCGGTATGAAATTTCTCAGCAGCATGGATCAATCGTATCATCTGGGAATTTTCAGCCGTGAGGTATATCTTGCAATCTGGCTTGTGATTTCAATAATGCTTGGATTTTACCTGATTGGAAAGCTCAGATTTGCTCACGACAGCGAAGTGCCTTTTGTTTCTGTGCCGCGGCTCCTGATGGCCATGGCTGCTTTTGTTTTTGCAATTTATTTATTTACAGGGATTTTCGGAGCTGACCTGAGGGCCATTTCGTCGCTTATTCCACCCAAATCATCAAGCGCTTTTTCTTTCTCGCCCGGAGCTGTAAACACAAGTCCGGAAGAAACCCGTCAGACATTCTGTGGACCGGGAAAAAACGATGAGCTTTTTGAACTTCCGCTGGGATTAAAAGGTTATTTCAATTTTGAAGATGGAATGAAGTGCGCCAAATCAAAAAACAAACCGGTTTTTCTGGATTTCACCGGACATTTCTGCAGTAACTGCAAGCAAATGGAGAACCAGGTATGGCCCGAGCCCGGGGTCTTACACCTTCTTAAAAATGAGTTCGTTATAATCTCACTTTATACTGATGATAAAACAAGGTTGAATGAAAGCGAATGGGTAACAGCGAAAGATGGTAAGGTTTTAAAGACACTGGGAGACATCCACAAGAATTTTCAAATTGAGAATTTTAATACCCTTGCTACTCCATTGTACGTTTTACTTGATACGGATGGAAAGGTCCTATTAACTCCCAGGGGTAAAGATCTGAATGTGAGTAGTTTTACGGCGTTTCTTCAGGAGGGGGTGGATACATTTTATAAAGACAATTGATTTCGTGATGGGCGTAACGGTCGTAACGCTCGTCACGTCGTCACGTCATCACGTCGTCACGTCCTATCAGAATTTCCCAAACTTAAAGGTCATCCCTGCACTCCAGCCTTCCAGTACATCCGGTCTGCTGTAATTCCAGTTAATATCCGTAGTAAAACGGTAACTAAGCCCAAAAGCCATTCTGAAGAATTTCATAATATTCAGTTCAAGTTCCACTCCGGGTTCAGCAATAAGATATGTTTCAGTATCTTCGACCCAGGTATCGTAATATTCAAATGAATTGTCGGGTTGGATGCTCGATGTATATGCAATTCCGCCAATTCCCGCGATAGCAGGGAACGACAAATGTATCGGAAATTTAGGAAGAAGAATTGGTTCAAACAAGAACCCGCCATACCCACCTGTCAGGTTAACTATCCGGTCGGATTGAGTATCCGGGCTGAAGGAATTTACAAATCCGGTCCCGGCAAAACCCATGGCCAGTGAATGGCCGATTATCCATGCCGCGCGTCCGGTGAGGATAACGGCATCTTTTTCATCAATAATAGTGTATCCCGCACCGAAAGAACCATAACCGCCATTCGAGTGATTTTTACCACCCATAATTGTCCGGATTTCATTATCTGACCTGGTTTCACCATTATCCCTGCGCACAAACTGTGCATGAGCGCTGAAACTTGTCAGAACAATTATCGAAAATAGAATTATTGTTTTCATATTTAGTTAATTTATTTTAATAGTTATATGGAATTCACATGCTGTGGAATTTTATTTTCAATTATTAAAAGCGATATTTTACTGCAAATGCCATATCCCAGATGCTTATCTTAAAAAACTGGTATGCCGAGACTTCAAAAAAGGGTTTATAATCAATGGCAAAGGTTAAGGGGAATGAACTCACTCGGTATTCGAGTGCGCCATATCCATCAATCCCTGCCACGGGTGAAAATCTTCGTTCCGGATAAAACACAGGGATATTTATGAATAATTTATAATCCGAAGCATAAAAGAAACCTGCATGAGATCCATAACCAAAAACCAGGTAAAGATTATCGGAGATGTCAAACAAGGTCTTTTGGTGTATCTGACGAAGGAGGGTAAATTGCAATCCATCCTGTCTGAAACTCAGTAATCCTTCATAGGAGAAATTATCTTCCAGATACTGACGGAAAGTGAATCCGGAAGTGATTCCTCCTCTGATACCGACCTCTTTGCCACTAAACTGAGCTGAAGCGGAAAGGTTAACAACTATAAGGATTAAGATAAATATTTTTTCATATTTATTTTTATTTAACACTAGTACTTTATCACTCTTCCCGAACCGGTTATTTTCACAACCTTTTCCGGATCACCGTTATATACAACATTTCCACTGCCGGTAATCAATACATCCAGCAAATCCTGAACAAAAGCATAAATAGTTCCTGAACCGGAAATTGTGGCAATACATTTATCCTGCTCCAGGTTCAATGCCTTAATATTTCCGGAACCCGAAATTGAGAAATCAGTCTGGAGTGCATTACCGGAAAGAATTATTTCTCCTGAACCGGTGAGATTTGCTTCCACAAAATATGCTGAAATGCCAGCGCTTTCGATATCTCCTGAACCGGTCAGAACATAACTGAGTTCGTCTGCAATCAAATTGTCGCAATAGATTACCCCGGATCCGGCTAATTTTATTTCATAAACAGATGGGGTAACCACATGCACAAAAATCTGTTCCCTGCTCCTGATGCAACGATTATTTTCAGTTTCGATAATGAGGGTGTTTCCCTGTATGTAAGTTTCTATATAAGAAAGCAGGTTTTCATCAGCTTCAACCGAAACACTCGTAGTGGAACCGATGCTTACATCAACAATAAAATTTCCATTACTGGTAATTTTGGTAAAATCTCCTACTACTCGTCTTACTGTTGCTGTGCTTCCATTTCCATCGATGCAGTTCCAGAAGGAATCCGAACAAGCCGTACTTAGGAGTAGTGCGCTAATTATAATTATCTTGAACAATCCGGAGTTTTTCATATAACATATATTTAAATTGAATTAAAATTATTTTTCCACAATACTTAAATAGCATTTCTGAGCAGCCACAATTATTAATTTAGGCAAAGCATCACCGCTTCCGGTTTTATAGCTGGCATGCCACTGAATACTACCTTCGCGTTCATTCAGGAAGTTGTATTGATCCTTTTTCAGAGGGAAATTAACACTTGCCCCTTCGGGGTAAAAAATATCAGCTTTATAATTACTCCCAGCGGGAAAAGTAAGGTTAAGATCGGTATACTCGGATTTCAGGTTTATTCTGCAAAAATCTTTTCGAATACCTGAAAGGGTAAAGCTTCCATACTTAAGACTACAATCTGTTTCGCATATCATGTTCTCGATCCAAACCTGGGAAAATTCCGAATTGCCATAAAAATTCTCAACGGCGTTGATAAAGTATTTATCACGGCGACTGATGATTTTAATATAATCTGCCCTTTCAATATTCAGGTTTGAAGATTTACTGTCAATTTCCAGTTTCAACGCATCTTTTATCTTCATATCGGAGTATGAAACTGTAAGCTGGCCTTCCCTGATATCGTTAATAATTCCCGTTCCGAAAGCCAGGTTAACCTGGGCTTCACCTTCAATACTGTTTATTTTCAGGTCGCCGTTTGAAAGGCTGATTTTCAGTTTCCCTATCATATCGTCGATATATATATCACCGAATTTATTAACCAGGGTAAGGTTTATCTGGGAAGGGCAATACACATGATAGTTGATTTCAATCTGGTTTTGTCCGTTAATAAGGACATCCGATATGCTTTTAAGCTCAGTTAAAATCTGGTTGCTGCTTGTACCAAAATCCGTAATTGCAGATATGTAAAACTTAGTATTTGTAAAATTGAAATTGATGCTGTTTTTTACCTTTTCCAGACGGGTAAGGTTGTTTGAATATACACTAAGGTTAGCTGTAATCTGCACAGAGTCTTTATCCCAAGGGATAACATGAATTCTTCCATATTTGTTGTTGATCTCTACAGTTGTTTCGGAGCTTACTTTAAAGGTTTGTGTGACGGACTTATTATTTGAGAAAGTCTGAGCGGTAGTGTCCGGCCTGGAACCAAGCACAAAAACAACAAGTATGATCAGGCTAAATATTGACTTTGGGTTTTTCATTATTGTTCATATTTTCTTTATTAATTTCTTCCTGTAACTCTTCCAGAATACGGAGTTTAAGCCGATAGTTCTGTATCATGGCATCGATAATCTGATCATTGGCGACATTATCCCTTAAATCGTTTTTAAGAGAAATGTAAACACTGTCCAGTTCCATGAGATCTACATTCACATCTTTATTAATTTGCGGATTTTTGGCCAGAAAAGGTTTTATCTCTTCCATCTTGCCGGATACCAGGTTAGCATAATAACTTTCTGCTTCCTTCAGCTCTGGTATCTGTTCGTAGATATCGTTCATTTTCTTATTGGCAATCCGGACTTCCCTTCCCCTGTCAACAAATTCGTGAAACAGGTAGGATAATCCAAATATCAGCAAAACTGCAGCGGCTTTTGAAAAAATCCTGATAAATAGTTTCCAGTTTTGTTTTTCCTTTCTACTTTCCGAGATTTTTTTCCAGACCTTAGCCGAATCATGTTCACTAAAGGAATCGAATGAATCCCTGTTATCATCGATAAATTGTTCCAGTTTATCTTTCATGGCATCTGAAGTATTAAATCCCTTATTTTCAACTTTGCTCTCATATATTGTGACTTTGAGGTTGATTCACTGATTCCCAGTATTGAGGAAATTTCTTCGTGGTCATACCCTTCAAGAGCATACAAACTAAAAATGACCCTGTATCCGTCCGGTAATTCAGATATTGCCCGTTTTACCTTTTCAACCTGAAGATTCAGGTTTTCATAATCCAAATTATCTTCTTCCATTTCTGTTTCATTTAGCTCTGCTTCAAACCGGATTTCAGGTCTTTTTTTATTCAAATAGTTGATACATTTATTAATTACGATTCTTTTTGTCCAGGAGCCGAATGCCGATTCAAATCTGAACGTGTCAAGCTTATCAAAGATCTCTGCAAAGGACTCCTGAAGAATATCCTCTGCTTCCTCTCTCCGGTTCAGGATACGCATACAGATGCTGAACATCGCCCGTGAATAGAGAGTGTATAACTGAAACTGAGCTTTCACATTGCCGGCTTTGCATTGCTCAATTATTTCCCTGTGTATTTCCTGATAACCTTGGTTCAATATTGATTGGGTTTCAATTGTTAATGACAGTGAATTTTTTGCAGGGTTGCATTTTGGAAAATAAATTTATATGAATTTCGCCAAAAACTTAGATAAAAGTTGGAAAATGTGATGGTGTAATGACGTGACGGGAGTAAAGTTGTTCGATTACGTTGCACTTTTTGTCATTACGGATTCTATGATTAAAAAAAGTTTTGATATCCGGTCAATCAACGGTAGCCTAATCCCTTAAGCTCTTCATGGTCATAAGAATCTTCACGAAGGTATAAAGAGCAAAAAATATCCCGAAAAAAACAGAAACTCTGCCGATATAATCACCATGCAGGGTATAAAAACTCATTTTATCGTTCGCGTTCAGACTTGCTTTGATAGCCGAGCGTTTCCACCATCCTATTTCCTGAAGAATCTCGCCACGCTGACTGATGAATGATGATATCCCTGTATTTGCCGATCGGGCAATGCTCCTGCGATTTTCAATAGCGCGTATACCTGAAAAACTATTATGCTGAACGTACCCGGGAGAGTTGCCCCACCAGCCGTCATTTGTGATAACGAAGATAAAGCTCTCTTTGCCTTGAACCAGGTATTCGCTGACAAATTCGCCGAAAACCGATTCATAACATATTGGAGTTGCAATACTAAGACTGTCCTGGGGCGAATACAGACATGATCTTTCTTCCTGAATACCGTGACTCCGGAATGTGCCTCCAAGATTAAGCATGATTTTTTCCAGGAATTTCAGGGTTTTGGTATAAGGCATTTTTTCAACTCCGACTACCAGCTGTGACTTGTGATAAAATTGAATATTTTGTGTTGAATCGATTTGTAAAGCAGTATTAAAGCTATCATAAAAGCCTTCCCGAAAGGGTCTCGCGGTTTCGCTCTTTTGTTCAGTATTGGGATAAAATTTATAAGTTGTGGCTCCAACTACCATCTTAGCTTTTGGATAATCCTTTAGAAATTTCCGGATGCTTTGAATACTGGGATTCGATTCCATATCGTCGAGCCAGAGATTGTTATTGATAAATGTTTCAGGTACAACAATATAATCGGTTAAGCTATCGGTGGTACCTGAGGCCAGATTCAGAAGGATATCCATTTGCTCAGCGGGCGGAATATCATTAAATTTTTCGTAGGGATCAATATTGGGCTGCAGAATGACAATATTATATGGATGTTTTTTTTCTTTGTAGGTATAAAAACGGATGAGGGAATAGCTGGCAGGAACTATCAGAACAATCAGAAAAATTATAAGATCTGTTTTTGCTTCCAGCAACGACCTGGTAAACCTCCATACTCTCAGTACCTTAAAAATTAATATATTCATCATCAATACCCACAAAGTCCCTCCAAGTACTCCGGTAACTTCAAACCATTGAATGAGGCGGATATCATTGGCAAATCCATTCCCGAGATTCAGCCATGTCCAGGATATTTCTCCATGCAGATAGAGATATTCATAAGCTATCCAGTAAAAAACCAGGGAGAAATACCCAAAACTGTCACCCAGCTTACGGCGTGAAAGACTAAACAGGTAAAATACAGTACTCATTAATGTGGAGTTTAGAAGAACGGCAACAATCGCCCCGGCTATTGAAGCGTTCTTGATCCACCAGGTGGTTAAAATGTTGAAAATGAAAAAACCCAGAAAGGGAATCCAGAAATTAAGTCTTCTTTTGAATTTTCCCGGATGTTTATTAAGTTCATATTCAACAAAAAGAAGAGGTACGAGAGCGAAAAGTAAAAAAAGACCCGATCCCCAGGAATACCATGCCGGGGTTAGGAGAATCCCTGAAAGAACAGACAGAAGAATTAAATTTCTTTTTGACATCTTATTTTTTTTGAACTTGTAAAATAAATGAAAAATTGCCACAGATTCACAGATTTACTTATTTATACTGATTTGGAATCGAGTTTTGGATTCCACGAAGTGGCTAAATCTCAATAACCGTTAGTGAAAACTCCCGGATATCAAAACTGAATTCGCAAATAAAAAGCACATCTGTGAACTTATTACAGCGACCTCAAACGAAACAAATAATCTGTGGCTCATTTTTTGCCATCACTAAATAATTCAAAACTGCCAAAGGCTAAATCAGCAATATTTAGTTTCTTTGCATATATTTTTAATCTAATAAGTGTCTGGAGCGGTTAGAGTTTGGCGTACTTAAAGTTTGGAGCGCTTAAAGCTTGGAGTAATTAAAGTTTCGGTAAAGAGGTACACAAGGTAAAATGTTTTTTTTATTTGAGCCAATCATATGGGAGTTGAATTATTCATGAAGGGAATAATTATCGGGTTGATGGTCTCTATTCCACTCGGTCCCATTGGTGTTTTATGCATTCAGCGTACCTTGAACAAGGGTAGAAAATCGGGTTTTGTATCCGGACTCGGCGCCACAGCAGCGGACACTTTTTTTGCACTTATCGCGGGTTATGGTATTTCCATGATCATAGTATTTCTTAAGGCACAGCATATATATTTCCAGATTATCGGGGGGTTAATAGTAATGTACCTGGGGATTCATATTTTCTTTACAAATCCGGTCAGGCAGTTACGATTGCAAAGAATGAGTCAGAACAAATTATCCCAGGATTTTTTATCTGTGTTTTTACTTACCGTTTCAAATCCAATGGCTATATTCTTTTTTGTTGCAATGTTCGCGGGAGTAAATCTGGCAGGCGGACCAATGAATTTCTTCTTTGTCGGTCTTGTTGTAGCCGGAGTTTTCCTGGGTTCAGCGAGTTGGTGGTTTATTTTAACTACTTTCGTGAATATTTTCCGTCATCGTTTTCGTCTGAAAAGTATATGGTGGATGAATAAAATCTCGGGTGTAGTCATCTTTTTCCTGGGTATTGCCGCAATTCTTAGCGTGTGGTTTATAAAGTAATCAGCGCGGCAATCTGAAACATCTGGCAATATCCTATTATTTAATTTATCGTCAATTGAATCGGGTGTGCCTATTTTAGTATATTTGACTGTAAATAAAAAAAGATTCATTCAGGATTTTTCCATGAAAAAATTAGTTGAGACCGAAGAATTTATCAAAGCAGCCAAGCTTAACCGGTTTGGGGGAACCGGAACTGCGCGCGTTCTGATGATGCTCCTTAGAATTAATAAAATCAACAAGCTGTATTCAGATATATCACATTTACAAGGTATTGAATTTATTGACAAACTTCTTGAAGAGCTTAAAATTTCCTTTGAAATCAGTGAAGGAGAGCTAAACCGTGTTCCAAAAACAGACGCATTTATAAGCGTTTCCAATCATCCTTTTGGAGGGATTGATGGGATGCTTCTGGTTAAAGTTCTTTCTTTGGTAAGACCTGATATCAAAGTCATGGCAAACTTCCTGATGCAGAAAGTTGAACCCGTTAAAGATTTTATTTTGCCTGAGAATCCCTTTGAGAATCATAAAAGCCATAAGCCGGGCCTGACCGGATTAAAATATGCATTCAAACATTTACAGGATGGATTTCCATTAGGGATTTTTCCTGCCGGGGAGGTTTCAAGTTACAACCAGATATCAATTGGAATTGCAGACAAAGAATGGCAGATTTCGGCTCTCAAGATGATTAAAAAAGCTGAAGTACCTGTTGTTCCTGTTTACTTCCAGGGTTCTAACAGCCGGCTTTTTCATCTGCTGGGACTGATACATCCAAACCTTCGCACGGTTAGGCTGCCTTACGAACTTTTTAATAAAAAGAGAAAAGTTATCCGGATAAGAATCGGGAATCCTATAAGTGTGAAAGATCAAAATGAGTTTACTGATATATCCCGCTACGGTCGTTTTCTAAGGGCAAAGACCTATTCACTGGGCTCTGCAATTGAAGTACAGAAATTTTTCTATCCGAATATTTTCCGTTCAGTTAAAGTTGAAGACGTTATCCCGGCTGTTAACCCGGGTAAAATTGAAAAGGAAGTAATTCAACTGGTTGAAAAGTACCTTCTCTTCGAAACAGGTGAATTCCAGGTATTCTGTTCTCCTTCCATCACCATTCCCTCTATAATGAATGAGTTGGGACGTTTAAGGGAAATTACCTTCAGGCAAATTGGAGAAGGGACCAATCGTTCGATTGATATTGATGAGTTCGATCTTTACTATAATCAGCTGTTTATCTGGGATAATCTTGAGAAAAAGATTGTAGGAGCATACCGTGTCGGGATGGGGAAGGATATTATGCGGCAATACGGGATTAAAGGTTTTTATATCCAGAGCTTGTTTAAAATAAGTCATAAGATTTACCCAGCCCTCGAACAATCCCTTGAATTAGGAAGATCATTTATCGTTTCGGAATACCAGAAGAAACCTTTACCTCTTTTCATGTTGTGGAAAGGGATCTTATACTTCCTCCTGAAACACCCGGAATATCGCTACCTGATAGGCCCGGTAAGTATAAGCAACCGATTTTCAAATTTTTCCAAGGCAATGATTATAAAGTTTATCATGGGAAACCACTATAATCCGGATATAGGTAAATATATAAAACCCCGTACCAAGTTTGTCGCGACGCGTTTACAGGATATTGATACAGAGATTATTATGGAGTCTTCCGGAGATCTTAATAAATTCGATAAATTTATCAGGGATGTCGATACATCCAACTATACCATGCCCGTATTACTTAAGAAATATCTCAAGCTCAATGGTAAAATTGTAGGATTCAATATCGATCCAAAATTCAATAACGCTCTGGATGGTCTGCTGTTTCTGGATCTTTTTGATGTGCCAATCGAGACTATAGCTTCATTATCCAGGGAAATCAATGATGACAGTATCCTGGAAAGGTTTTCGACCGTCGAAACCTGTGAACAAAAATCTCAATGTCAGGAATGAAACCGGGGATATTATTTTTTTTAGTCTGGTTTTTTATCGGGGGAGGAAACCTAAGCTTTAAACCTTCTTGCTACCTCATCCCAGTTTACCACATTCCAGAAAGCTGCGATATAATCAGGTCTTCTGTTTTGGTAATGAAGGTAATAGGCATGTTCCCATACATCCAGGCCAAGAATCGGAAGTCCTTTAATTTCGGAAAGATCCATAAGTGTATTGTCCTGGTTTGGACTGGAACTAACCTGAAGTTCACCTTTTGAATTTTTTGTAAGCCATGCCCAACCTGAACCGAAACGAGTAGCGGCCGCGGTATTAAATTTTTCCTTAAAGTTTTCAAACGAACCGAAGTATTTGCTTATGGCATCAGAAAGATTACCTTCTGGTTTACCTCCGCCATTTGGACTCATAACGGTCCAGAATAAATTGTGATTGTAAAAGCCTCCACCATTATTTCGCACAGCAGGAGCAAGTTTTGAAGCATCAGCAAGGATGGCTTCAATGGATTTGCCTTCAAGTTCAGTGCCTTTGACAGCATTATTCAGATTATTGGTGTAAGCTGCATGATGTTTGGTATGGTGAATTTCCATTGTCCTCGCGTCAATATGAGGTTCCAGAGCATCGTATGCGTACGGTAAATTGGGAAGTTCGAAAGCCATTTTTGTAAGTTTTGTTTTATTATTTGGAATTATTCTTAATAAACAATTGGAAATGAAAAATGTTTAAATAAGTTTAATACTCCGGTGCTTGTTGCTTGCACCATAGCATAAGCGACGGAGCGCAGCGAGAAAAAAAGTTTTTTTATGATACTTCGTCAGCTCTGCTGCGAGGTAGTTCATTTCTTATTGAGTTAATAGATGGATTGGTTTGATTTCCCTTTGGAGTTTTTTTAAATGTTCAGGGTAATGGAGTGACACGTCTCATGAACCATTCATAATTCTTGTGTTATATAATATGAATTCAAATTACTTCCATCATCATAAAAATCATACCTTTAACCCTTGTAAATACTAATTATTCAAGTAGTTAAATAAACTGATAAAAGTCATGTCTACAGGATTTTTTAAAGTTCCGGTTGCTGAAAATGAGCCGATTGTAAATTATGCACCGGGAACAATAGAACGAACCAGATTAAAGCAGGCCATCCAGGAATCATTGTCGGCTGTGGTTGATATTCCCATGATTATTGATGGAAAAGAGGTGCGATCGGGAAATAAAATTGCCGTACGCCCGCCCCATAATCACAAACATATTTTGGGATACTATCACAGGGGAGATGGTTCACACGTTCAGCTTGCCATTAAAGCAGCGTTGGCAGCCAAAGAAAAATGGGCTGAACTTCCATGGGAGAATCGTGCATCAATCTTTTTAAAAGCAGCATCACTTCTGGCCGGAAAGTACCGTTCACGTATTAATGCATCTACCATGGTCGGACAATCGAAAAACGCTTTTCAGGCTGAGATTGATGCCGCTTGTGAGTTAATTGATTTTTTCCGGTTTAACGTTCAATTCATGACAGAAATTTATGCCCAGCAGCCTCAATCAGCTGCTCTTACATGGAACCGGATGGAACACCGGCCCCTCGAAGGGTTTGTGTTCGCGCTTACTCCTTTCAATTTCACCAGTATAGCAGGAAATCTTCCAACCGCTCCTGCTCTTATGGGCAATACCGTTGTTTGGAAACCATCCAATACCCAGATTTATTCTGCCAGGGTGATCATGGAGGTGCTGATGGAAGCCGGACTTCCTGACGGCGTTATAAACCTGGTATTTGTATCCGGACCGGTAGCCGGTAAAGAAATATTCTCACACCGGGATTTTGCGGGCATACATTATACAGGTTCAACGGAAGTTTTCCAGAATATCTGGAAAACGATCGGGGAAAACATACATAATTATAAATCATATCCTAGAATTGTAGGAGAAACGGGGGGAAAGGATTTTGTAATTGCTCATGGCAGCGCGAATGTAGAGCAACTGGCTACCGCATTGGTAAGGGGAGCATTCGAATACCAGGGACAAAAATGTTCGGCGGTATCCCGGGCTTATATCCCAAGGTCCATCTGGCCGGAACTTAAAGGCAGGATTAATAGCTTCCTTGCTGAAATAAAAATGGGACAACCTGAAGATTTCCGTAACTTTTTCAATGCCGTTATTGATGAAGCTTCATTTGATAAGCTTGCATCGGTTATCGATAAAGCAAAGAAAGACAAAGATGCTGAGGTTGTCTTTGGTGGAGGATATGATAAATCGACTGGTTATTTTATCGAACCGACCATTATTCTGACTACCGACCCACACTATGCAAGTATGGAAGAGGAACTATTCGGCCCAATCCTTACACTTTATATTTTCGAAGATAAAAAATATGAAGAAACTCTTGAAATTCTTGATAAAACATCTGTTTACGCTCTTACCGGAGCTGTATTTTCCAAAGACCGTTTTGCTATTGAAATGGCTACCAAAAAACTAAAGAATGCTGCCGGTAATTTTTATATAAACGATAAACCCACGGGGGCGGTTGTCGGTCAGCAACCCTTTGGCGGAGCCCGCGGATCGGGCACCAACGACAAAGCAGGCTCAGTAATTAATCTTTTACGATGGGTTCAACCGAGAACCATTAAGGAAAATTTCCGACCGCCCAATGATTATAAGTATATG